>CAMLOB010000191.1 GCA_946481475.1 uncultured Chlorobiota bacterium
GAAGAAACGGGGATCAATGTTTCTGTACAGAGCGCTGTTTGCTCTGGTCAGCAGTTCGGCAGGATCGGCGCAGAGTCCGGAGAGGGCGCGTATCACCCCCTTTACCATACCCATATAGAGGGCGGCTCCGGCCCCTTTCCCGGAGACATCAGCGATCAGGGCTCCCTTTGTCCCGTCGCGAAAGATCACCGAGTCGAAATAATCCCCGCCGACCATGCTGGCCGGTTCCGATTCGGCGTAGAGTTCATAGTGATCTCCTCCGGGCATCGAGACCGGGAGCAGGCGTTGCTGGGCTTCGCGGGCGATCAGCATTTCATTCCGGAGTCGTTCCCGTTCAATCGACTTGCGGATCAGCGCGGCGTGATCCATCGCCAGGGCGATCTGCGTCGCCACGGTCTCCAGAATCGTCGTGTCGTCCCGATCAAAGCCGTTCCTCCGTCCCTTGATCACATACAGTTTCCCCCGTTCCCCCTCGCTGTTTCGCAGGGGGACAATCGCCAGCGAGCCGCTTAAGGGGTGTCCCTTCTGTCCGTGTTCCGTTTCGCCGTTTCCGTTGAGCGTAAAGTCGAACACCCGTACGATCTTCCCTTTCTCGCCGGAGAGATCTTCTATGTACCGGTTGTTGTTGCGGACGTGGAGCAGACGTTCGATCTCCTTGATACTCAGCGGAACTTTCCCTCCGGTGACGATCTCATGATTCCCCTCGTCATGAAGGATGATCCATGCACTCCTTCCTGAAGTGACGTCGCAGGCGATCGAGACCGAGGCCTTCATCAGAGCGTTCATATCGAACGAGTCGACCATCAGCCGACCGAAGTTCGAGAGGGAGGAGACCTCGATGTTCCGCCGGTCCATCGCCCCGGCGGTCGGGAGCGTCAGGAGGATGCGGATGAACAGGCCGATTTCCGCGGAGATGATCAGGCCGGAGAAGATGATGAGGAGCATGTCCAGAAGAGGAGAGATCCCCTCGAGAAGGAGGCTGAGATAAGGCTCCCGGACGAGACTCAGTCCGGTACCTGCGATAACGCCGACAAAGGAGAGTCCGAGCATCCGGTACTTCTGATCGCGCCATACATGAACCACCCAGCCGGAGCGGAGGCCGAGGAAAAAAAGGCCGAAGGAGAGGATGGCGGAGATCGTCGCGCCGATGATATATCCGGCCGGTTCGGGAACCAGCACTACGAACAGAAGCGACAGGATCAGTCCGTAGCGGAGCAGATTGAGGACCTTCTGCGACAGTCGGCTTCCGTAGCTGAAGAGGAGCAGCAAACGTTCGGTCAGAAAGGCAACCGAGCAGAAGACCACCAGTCCGGCAAGCCGCGCAAGCACAAACGTTCCGAAGTCCTCCGGTCCGTCCATCTCGTTGAATGAGAAGGGGAGGAAGGAGAAAAAGATCAGAATGCCGAGCGAGACGAGTGTGGCGACGATCAGGCCGCTGTGAAGACGGTAGGCTTCCTGGTGATCTGCCGGGCGTCGTGAGGGATGGAACCAGCGATAGAAGACCGGAAGAAAGAGAAGGAGAGGGAGGAGATTCCGGAACCATCCTCGCTCATCCGGACCGGTGCCGAAGCCGAACAGCCAGTCGGCAAAACCGAGGGCAATCCAGCCGCATGCGGCTACAGCCAGGGTTATCATTGTCCGGAGATCCGGCAACGCCCATATCGTTTCTTCTCCCAGACGGATCTCTTTTCTCATGGCGGCAGTTGTTCGCGTGATCTTCAAGGATGTTTCACCCTGTGTCGAAAAGTCCTAAAAGGCATATTTTGTCCGGTTCTCCCGTCTCTGAAGAGCTCCGATGCACTCGCTCACCTTCTTCATCCTTGTTCGCATACGCATTTCACCGTAAATTTAATGCTCGTTTATTGCGAATACATAATTTTGATCCGATCAACTGTTCTGTTAATACTATGACGCGACGACGCAAGAGATCGAAGTATATCACGCTTCAGAATATGTGTGAGACCTGCGTGATGCCGACCAAGTTCGAGCTGCTGGCCGAGGTCTCCGGTCTGGAGGAAGACAAGCGCTGGGCAAAGTGTACCAAGTGCCACCATACGATGATGCTTGATCTGGAAGTGATCGAAAGTGAGCAGAACCCGCCGAAGGAGACCAACGTTCCGGTAGAGGACTGCATCGATTACTCCCCGAAGGAGAACTATGCGATCGGCGATGCGATCTACCACAAGGGATGGGATGATGTCGGAACGGTGATCAGCAAGGAACTGACCTCCAACGGCAGCCAGGCGATCGTCGTCACCTTCAACAAGGTGGGGGAGAAGCGGTTGATCGAGAACATCGGCGGCTGATACCGCAAGGAAAAGATTTTGACGTATCCATCATAAAGCAAAAGAACAATCATTTAGCGACAGCAAAGGGGGTGAATAAACTGTGATCGGTGTAACCGTACAGGACAACGAGTCAATCGACAGAGCGCTGCGTCGGTTCAAGAAAAAGTATGAACGGGCAGGGGTGCTGAAGGAATTCCGTCGTCGGACCGCCTACACGAAGCCGTCGGTCCTGAAGCGCATGGCGCATCAGAAGGCCGAGCGTCGTCAGCATCGCATTTCGCGCGAAATGCAGTAAAGAAGGTTCGGCTACGTGCCGACAACGTTTGCAATCTCCTCGCAACGCATTTGCCGTTGCGGGGAGATTGTTTCGTTTCTGAGTCGGTTTTCGGTCGGGAAATTCCGGCATGATCTTTGCCCGGCTTGCATCCTTCCGGCAGATTTCCTATTCTTCGGGCCGTGTCTGCGGAGGCCGGAACTCCTCGGCAGATCGACTCACTTCGCGAAAGCAGAGAGAACCATCTACAGCCGGAGCGGAATTCATGAGTGAAAACAGGATGGAAATGGACGGAGAGTCTATTCAGGAGCGGACGGCGAACAACAACCATCGGGAAGACGTTGCCGAAAGGGATCGTCTGATAACAAAGGGGCAGAGTGTGCTGGATCTCTGTATTCAGCAAAACAAACTTCTCTGCGTGCAGGGGTTCGTCGATTCGCAGGTTGAACGGGGAGGGGTCTATCTGGATGTGGTCAGGGCAATGCGGGACTATATCGCCGTTGAGCTGACGAACGACCACGACAGAAAGGAGAGGGGAATGCTTCGGGAGCTTCACCAGTACGTCAGCGCAAAGCTGCAACAGGTGCAGCAGGAACCGGAACCGGTTGCCGAAGTATAGGGAGCACAACACATAACCGAAAGGGTCGGCATCGTCTGATGCCGACCCTTTCTCGTACGTAGCCTTCTCAACATTCGATTTGTATGCAGCGAGGAGTTTTCCGGAAGAAATCATCCACCCCGTCTTGCGGACATCAACCCTTCCGTCGATTCAGAAATCGCCAAGCGGCCCAGGCCAGCATCGCCGCGCCGGTCGGAAGAATCGCCTCGTCGATCGTGAACCGGGAGTTGTGCAGACCGGCCACGCATCCCTGTTCCGGCGTCCCCGCCCCGATCCACCAGAACGTCCCCGGCACTTTCTCCAGGTAGTAGGCGAAATCCTCGGCGGCCATCAGCGGATCGGCCGTGAAGACATGATCCTTTCCGATCAGTTCTCCGGCACCGGTCTGCGCGAACTCCGTCATCGCCGGATCGTTCCGCAACGCCGGATATCCCTTGCGAATCTCCAGATCATACTCCGCTCCGTTCGCCCGGCAGACTCCGTCAACGATCTCTTCGATCCGCCGGTGGGCATACTCCCGCCACTCCGGATCCATCGCCCGCATCGTCCCCATCATCTTCACGTCGTCGGGAATCACGTTTGTGGTATAGCCACCCTGAATCATCGTGATCGACACTACTCCTTCGTTGAACGGGTTCAGGTTCCGGCTGACGATTTTCTGGAGGGAGGTGATCACTTCGGCGGCGGCGGTGATCGGATCGATCGCGTTCTGCGGGATCGCGCCGTGTCCGCTCTTCCCCCTGACGGTGATGTAGATCTCGTCGGCCGAGGCCATCATTGCGCCGGAGAGAAAACCGAGTTCCCCCGCCGGACGGAGAGGAAGGACATGCTGTCCGAAAATCGCTTCCACCGATGGCCCTTCCAGGGCTCCCTCGGCAATCATCGACGGCGCACCGCCGGGTATCAGTTCCTCGCTCGGCTGCATCAGGAACCGGACCGTTCCCGGGATCGCTTCGCGAATCTCCGCGAGGATCATCGCCGCCCCCAGGGCCATCGTCGTGTGGGCGTCGTGACCGCAGGCGTGCATAAGGCCCGGCTTCTTCGAGGCGAAGGGGAGACCGGTCTCCTCATGGATCGGCAGCGCATCCATATCTGCCCGAAGGGCGACGCATCCTCCGGCGGCCCCTCCCTCAAGCGTGCCGATGACGCCGGTCCGGGCAATCGATGCCGTGGCGATGCCGAGTTCATCCAGCACTCCCCGCGCCAGAGCCGATGTCTCATGTTCCTCGAATGCCAGTTCCGGGTTGGCGTGGATCGTCCGGCGAAGTTCGACCAGACGGTCCTGATGTTTCCTTGCCAGGTCCAGAAAGGCGGATGCGGAGAGTTCTTTCATGATGCGTTTTCGTTTTGATGTGAAGTCATCACGCAGTCCGCCGCAGGCGGACGCAAAGAAACAAAGGCGCAAAGGGTTGAGTCCTTTGCGCCTTTGCTTCAATGAACTGCAATCGTTCCTGAGATTACTTGCTTACTTGCTGTAGTCGTAAAAACCCCGTCCGGATTTCCGTCCCAGGTGCCCGGCATCGACCATGCGGCGGAGCAGCGGGCAGGGACGGTACTTGTCGTCGCCGAGGTCGTTGTGCAGAACTTCCAGAATATAGAGGCAGACATCCAGTCCGATGAAATCTGCCAGCGCCAGCGGTCCCATCGGGTGGGCCATACCGAGCTTCATCACCGAGTCGATGTTCTCGGCGGTTGCTATCCCTTCATTCAGACAGAAGATCGCCTCGTTGATCATCGGCATCAGCACCCGGTTGCTGACGAAGCCGGGGGAATCGTTCACCTCCACCGGTGTCTTCCCGAGAGCTTCGGCCAGTTCCTTGATCGTCTTGTAGGTCCGGTTGCTGGTATCGATGCCGCGAACGATCTCCACGAGCTTCATCACCGGAACCGGATTGAAGAAATGCATGCCGATCACCTTGTCCGGGCGTCCGGTGACGCCGGCCAGTCTGGTGATCGAGATCGAACTGGTGTTGCTTGCCAGAATCGCTCCCTTCTTCGCCGAGCTGTCGAGCGTACGGAACAGTTCGGCCTTCACACCGAAATTCTCTGTGGCCGCCTCGATAATCAGATCACACTCCGGAACCGATGCCTTCAGATCGGTTGATCTGTGGATACGCTTCAACGCTTCATCCTTCTGTTTCGCCTTCAGGATCCCCTTGCCGACCTGGCGCTCCATGTTGGCCTCGATCGTCCGGATTCCCGCCTCGATCCGTTCCTCCTCGGTATCGACGACGATGACGGGATAGCCGTTCTGTGCAAAGACGTGGGCAATCCCGTTCCCCATTGTCCCCGCCCCGATAACCATTACGTGATTGATGCTCATGAGTAGATGAAAAGTTCTGAGTTCAGTGTGTACGTGCAAAACCGTTGCTGTAACCGTCGGAGTTCCCCCGCTCCTCTACTGAAGATTCGGAAAGCCGGATGTCTCCGAAACGCCCTTACAGGGCCTCCACAATCAGGGCAGTGGCCTCGCCGCCGCCGATGCAGATCGCCGCCAGACCGTGTCGGGCTCCTCTCTGCTTCATTGCGTGGAGAAGGGTTGTCAGGATGCGGGCTCCGGAAGCGCCGATCGGATGTCCGAGGGCAACCGAGCCGCCGTTGACGTTCAGTTTCTCGTGAGGAATGCCGAGAGCATTCTGTGCGGCCAGGGCCACAACGGCAAATGCTTCGTTGACCTCGAAGAGATCGATCTCCTCAAGAGTCATATCGGCTTTCTCCAGCACCCGTCTGATCGCATCGACCGGGGCGGTTGTGAATTCCATCGGCGCCTGGGCGTGTGAGGCCTGCGCTATGATCCGGGCAATCGGCTTCAATCCGAGTTCCTTCGCCTTCTCCTCGTCGGCCAGAACCAGAGCGGCCGCACCGTCGTTGATGTTCGAGGCGTTTGCGGCGGTTACGGTCCCGTCTTTGGTGAAGACCGGCTTGAGCGTCGGAATCTTCTCGAAGACCGTCTTTGCCGGGTCCTCGTCGGTGTCGACAACCACGTCCCCTTTTCGTCCGGCAATCGTTACCGGCACGATCTCCTCGGCAAACCGTCCCTCGGCAATCGAACTCTGCGCCCGTTTGTAGCTCTCGATGGTGAACTCGTCCTGCGCCTCACGCGGCACGTTGCAATCAACGCCGCAACGGTCGGCCGCCACACCCATCGCCACGTGGTCGTAGGCGTCGGTCAGTCCGTCGTGCTGCATCGAATCGACCAGGGCTCCGTCGCCGAACTTGTAGCCGAAGCGTGCGTTCGGGATCAGATAGGGGGCCTGCGACATCGATTCCTGTCCCCCGGCCACCGCAATGGAGATATCACCGCAACGGATCATCTGGTCGGCCAGCATCACCGACTTCATTCCCGATCCGCAGACCTTGCCGACCGTAAGGGTCGGGACGCTGTCCGGAATCCCGGCGCCGATCGCCGCCTGACGTGCCGGGGACTGTCCGACACCTGCGGTCAGCACGTTCCCCATCAGCACTTCCTCGACCTGTTCCGGTTTCACTCCCGCCCGTTCAAGGGCGGCTTTGATGGCGATCCCTCCCAGTTCCGGTGCTTTCAACGAGGCCAGAGCGCCGCCGAACGAACCGATCGGAGTTCTGGCGGCCGATAGAATTACTGTTGACATGGATATCCGATAATTGATAATAGTTGGTAGAATTCTCGCTTGTGACGTCTCCGGGGAGTCTCTCTCTTACTCTGCCGAGACGTTCGCTTCCTTCGCTGCGTAGGTTCCATCTGTTGCCTGTTCCTTTTCCATCATCTCGATGAACTGTCGGAACAGATAGTCGGCATCGTGCGGACCGGGTCCGGCCTCCGGGTGGTACTGGACGCAGAAGAGGGGAATCTCTCTGTGGCGGAATCCTTCCACCGTTCTGTCGTTCAGGTTGACGTGAGTCAATTCCACCGGAAGATCCTTCATCGAATCGAGATCGACGGCGAAGCCGTGGTTCTGCGAGGTGATCTCGTTTGTTCCGGTTGCCG
>CAMLOB010000192.1 GCA_946481475.1 uncultured Chlorobiota bacterium
ACGCCGGGCCGCTGCTGGCGCCGCTGGGCGGCGAGTGCGTCGAGGTCATGGTGGACGCGGGCGTGGCCGCCCGCATGTACGGGATGAACCTGGCCACCTGGCGGGACCGGGCGCTCGGCCTGGGACTGGCGGGTCCCGCCGACCTGGACCGGGTGGCGGCCGGACTGAAGCGGGTGGCGAGTCTGCGCCGGACGCTCCTGGTGATCGAGGATGTTCATCTGTTGGGGGGGACGGCCGCCCGGGAGTTCGGGATGTTGCTGGAGCAGTTGGCCGACGAACCGATCAGACTTCTCTGCGCTTCGCGCCACTCCGGACCGGATATTCGTGCGCTTCTGCTCCCCTTCCTCCGGCTTGAACTGGATCTGAACAGCCTGAGTCGCCGGGGAGTTGCGGCTCTCTGGCGGGAACTCTTCGGTACCCCTCCGGCGGATGAGATTCTGGACGTGCTGATGCGGGCGACGCTCGGAAACCCTCTGGCCGTCCGGTCGGCCATACGTGGGGGGATCAACAGCGGTGCTCTTCTTCCGCTGGAGGGGGGAGACGTCAGCATCTCCGGCGAAGCCTTTGCCGATGTCGTCGAGCGGAGCGCCGAGCGGATGACTGCCGGAATGATTGCCCACCTGAACGCTGAAGAACAAGGAGCGCTCTGCCTTCTGGCGGCTCTCGGCGAGTCCTTCTCGGTTGAAGGAGTCCGGCTGCTTCTTGGAGAGGAGGGGGAAGAGATGGTGGAAAAATTTATGAAGGACGGAATCCTGGTCAGTGCTGCGGAAGCCGTTGTTCCACTGAACGGGAGAAAAAGTGCGGCACCCCCTCTGGCCTTCTCCCATTCGCTGCTGCACGGTCCGTTGCTGGAACGGGGGGAGATCGACCCGAACCTGCTGGTCTCTCTTCTGGAAGAACGGGTTCCCCTCTATGCGGTCACGCCATACGATCTCGTCGCGCAGTCCCCCGGTCTTCACGCCGTCGATCCGGAACGGGCCGCCGCCACGATCGATTCGCTGAACCGGATTGCTCAGTACCTGAACGAGACGAGCGACTGGACCTATGCGCTGACGGTGCATCGTGCGGCCGGGAGATTGCTGGAGGGGGGGGAGTGGTCCTCGGCGGAAGAACGTCTTCTGAGCGAGGCCGGTCTGCTGAAATACCACATTCGCCTGTTGCGCCGCCGATCCTCTCCGGACGATTATATCGAGATCGTCGAACAGTATCTGGAACTCTCCCGTCAACTCGCTTCGCTCGGCTATCCTGAAGATTATCTCTACGCGTTGACCTACCGGCAGGGGATTCTCTTCCAGCAAAAGGATGAGAGACACTGGGGTGTGCAGGAGATGGTGGAGGAACACCTGAAACGCTTCCCCGATCTGCGGTACACAATCCCCTATATCGACTTCATTCGGGAGATGAACCATCACGCGGCGGCCACGCTGAACAGGGAACGGCAGAGAAGAATCGAAGTCGAGCTTGAGGATATCCGACGGTCGGAGCGCTACGCTCCGGAGATTGCAGCCTATGCCCTGAAGAATATCGGCTCCTATCTCCTCCTCTCGTGGGAATCGGAAGAGGAACTGGAGCGCCGGGAAGAGGTCCGCCGGGAACTTGACCGACTTGACGGAGGAAACCTCGTCCACCGTCCCTGGACGCTCGATTATCTCTACTGGACCGGACGGATCGTGGAGATGATCGGTCGGGAGGAGGGCCTGGAAACACACTACAGAGAAACGTCGGTCTGGCTCAATTATATGAGCACGGTCTGCCTGAGGCTCTCCGCACGGATCATGCTGGGGGAGTGGGGGGAGGAGATGGAGAAGAGCGTTGCCTCGCTTGAGCGTTCGCTCCCGAGGGAAGCGGATCGGGAGGCGTTGCTGGATCGTCTTCGTATTCCGGTCTCCGCGCTGATCCTCTGCGGTCGTGAAGAGCAGGCCGCTCGCCTGGTCGCCGACTACGATATTCCGGTCGAGACGCTGGGACTCTTCGACAGGGTGATGATGTGGTTCAAAGGGGAACGTCCCGGTCCGCTCTGGAGTGAAGGGGAGGAGTTCTTCAGCGAAGATGAAGCGGCCCTTTGCCGAATGGTGGAGGAGGCCGATCGCGGCGGGGGGATCTCTCCGGAAACGCTGGACGGAATTGTCCGGACGACGCGGATCAGACCGATCAAGCTGACCGATCTCTCGGCAGTCTCGGCCATCCTTGTCGTTGCCGAATGGGAAGTGCGGCAGGGGCGAGACTTCCCTGCGGAATTCATTGAGGACTTTCTTCGTCCTGCCGTTCTTGCCGGACTGGAGTGGCTTGCCGAACGCAGTCTCGTTGTCCCTCTTCCCCGATTTCTGGCGCGGGGAAAACGATTCCTTCAGCCTCGGGAACGTGAAGGCTGGGAAAAGCCGACCGGAGATCATCCCCCCGTACAGTCCGCCGCGATCCCCGAGAGGGAGACCCGACTCAGGATTGGAATGTTCGGCACGATTACCTGCCGCAGGCGGGGGGAGGAGCCGGTCAGACTTCGGGGAGGACGGAATCAGGCACTGCTCGGGACGCTTGTGGCCGATCTGCTCCTGCGGGAACCGATGGAACGGATCGACTTCATCGCGCTGGCGACCGGAGACGAGAGCGACCCGGATCGTGCCCGGCGGTCGATGAACGTTGCCGTCCTCCGGCTGCGCGAGGTGCTGGGGAAGGAGGCGATCCTGACCGACGGAGAGACGCCCCGGCTGAATCCGGAGGATGTCTCGGTCGATCTTCTCGACGCCTACGATTTCCTCCGGCTCTCACGAAAGCTCCTGCGCAGGGGAGAACTCCGCCCGGCGCGGGAAGAGCTGGCGAAGACGTTGAACCTCTGGAGCGGCAGGGTTCCGTTTCCCGGACTCTATGCCGATCTGTTCGAGGAACTGCGTGAGCAGTTCGAGACCGGTCTGCGGAATACCGTTGTCTCCGTCGGAGAGAAACTGCTGGAAGTGGAGGATAACGAGGCGGCCGAAGAATTGCTGGGGAAGGCCTTTGCTATATTGCCGGAAGATGAGGAGATCGGCGAATTGCTGAAGACTGCCCTTGTGAGACTGGGAAAGTATGCCGATTCGGGTTGGGTGGAGATGAAGGGGAGTGAGAGTTTGGAGAGTTCATAGAGTTCATAGAGTTCGTAGAGTGTATAGAGTTCATAGAGTGTGAGAGTGAATAAGTGAGGGCCGCAGGGGGCAAAAACCTTTGCCCCCGTCGGAGAAACCGTTGCCTCTGCCGAAGAATATCCGGAACCCCGGGAAAAGTTTTGCCCTGTCGGGGAACATCCGTCACCGTCACGTTTGATGTCGATACGACCATGCGTACATCTGTTGTTGATTTTCTGAATCACGGTCTTCTCCCCTTCGTCGGACGGGAGAAAGAGACCGGGCGCATTCTGGAGTTTGCCCGCGGCAGGGGGGAATCCTCCGAATTGCGCGCGTTGCTGTTGAGCGGCGAGGCAGGTTCGGGAAAGAGTCGCCTGGTGGAAGAATCGATCCTCCGGATGGAATCCGAAGGACTTCTGATCATCCACACAAAACTCCGTCCGGACAGTGCCGTGGCTCCGGCTCCGCTTCTGGCCGTTGCTCTCTGGAGTTCTCCTTCGGTCGGCCCGCTTCTGCGCGAAGAGCCGGACCCGACGCTCCCCTCGGTAATCGGGGCGGTCAGGCGTCTCTGCCGACTCCGCAAGACCGTGCTGGTGGTGGAAGATGCCCACCTTCTGGAAGGGGCCGGCGTCCGTGAGTTCGGTCTGTTTGTCGAGGCTCTCGCCGAAGAACCTCTCGTCCTGCTGGTCGCCGCCCGTCCTGCGGAGATGACCGCCCGGGGGGCGTTCGAGGCCTACCTGATCGAGGAGATCCATCTCCCCCCGCTCGACGACGGAGATCTCCGACGGCTCTGGGATGATCTGTTCGGCACGACGGCCGATCCGGCAGTTCTGCAGATTCTTCAGGAGGCGACGCTCGGCAATCCCCTTGCCTTCCGTTCGGCCCTTCGCGGGGCGATCAATGCCGGAGTTCTCAGCGATGACGGCGATGAGTGGGGCGTGACGGTCGATTCCGGGACGTTCAGAGAGATGGCCGAGCGGAGTGCCCGGCGCCTGACCGAGGGGATGGCCTCTCACCTGAGCGAGGAGGAGCGTCTTGCGGCCGTTCGGCTTGCCCGGCTGGGTGAGACGTTCTCGCCGGAGGGGGCACGGTTCCTGATCGGGGATGCCGACCGGATGATCTCCCATCTTCTCTTCAAAGGTGTTCTCGTCCGCTCGACCGCAGCGGTCGCTTCGCTGCGCGATCCGGCAGTGCGCGGTCTCCCCTTCGCCTTCGCCCACTCTCTTCTCCACCGGACGTTGCTCGAACGGGAGGAACCTCTGTCTCTTCCCCTGCTGCAGATGATTGCGTCGGATGTCCCGTTCTACTCGGTCACTCCGTTCCTCATGCTGGAAGGGGATTCGGTGGAGGATATCTCCACCGATCTTCTGTTTCAGGTGGTGGAGAAGACGATCATCATCGCAAACCGGATCGATCGCTCGGCCGACTGGAAGCTCGCCTCCGGGATCTGGGAGATCATCGAACGGATCAGTACGAAAGTTGTGGAGAGGACCGGGGATGAGGAGATGAACCGGCGACTGCAACTCCATATTCTCGCCACACGATTGACGCTTCTGGGAAGGGAGGACGAATCGGAGGAATATCTTGAGCTTTCCACCCGGCTTCTGGAGGAGACACGTGCGGGACTGGAGACCGGAGATGAGGAGATGCTTGCCCTTCATATCCGAAGCCATCTTCATCTCTTCCGTTACGCATCCCGCCGCGATCGTTCCCGCTGTTCCCGACTGATCGAACGTGTGGAGAGCCTTGTGGGACGGTATCCGGCTCTGAGAATGAGCGGCGAGTACCGCTTCTTCCTCCGGACCATCGGTTCCTGTGCCTATATCTTCGGGTTCTACCTGAGGGATCTTCAGTATGTGGAGAATGCCTGCCGTCTGGCCGCCGAGCAGAGCGGGGGAGATCCGGAGGTCTACCGCGAGTGGTTGCACGACTTCGGTTTCTATCTTCTCTCATCCTTTACAACGCTCGAGGAGTTGCAGCGGAAGCGGGAATTGCTGGAAGAACTGCAACGGAAGAGGGCGACCAGACCTCACTACTATATTCGGGAGATCGCATTTCAACTGGAGACCGGATGGAATCGCGAGGCGCTGGAGCTGATCGCAAAGTATCGTCCGATTCTGCGGGATATCGGACTGCTGCGGACGGTCGCCTCCTGCATCATCTACGAATCCGAAGCTCTGATTGCCGGAGATATCCCGCTGGAGACGGTTCTGGCGAAGGTGGATGAGGCCTTCATCGATCCGACCGTCGAGCCGGCAGTGCAGGACCGGCGTCGGGAGCACGTGGGCCGGAATCTGGCCGCCCTGAGCGTGATAAACGGACGGTTCGATGACGTCCGGCGATTGCATGAGGCGTTGGGAGTGGACGAAGGGAATGATCCGCTGATCGCCCGGATCCTCCTGACGCTGCCGACGCTTGACGGACTGCGCGGAGCCGAGCTTGTCCGTCCGTCGGCCGGACCGGAGAGCGTCGACATCGACGATCCGGATGCCGATCTGGACGTGTTGATTCCGATCGTCCGTGCGTTGCTTGAAAATCGTCCACCTTCGGCAGAGGAGTTGAAGGAACTGCATGCATTTCTTGCCGAGCCGATTCTCCGGCGCTATCGGGTTCTCGCCTTCCAGGCCGCCCTCGCGCTGGTGTGTGAACTTGAGAGAAGAGCCTTCCTGACGGTCGATGCCGACTGGAAGCAACGGGGGGAGACAACTGTCGAGACGACGCTTGCGTGGCTTTCCGAGCGGGATATGATCAAAGCCGGGAGCTGGTTCTTCGGGAACTTCGCACGTTTCCTTTCACCTGAACGGGAGGGAGTGTGGAGAGAGAAGTTCGGCGGTTCGGGAGAGGAAACTCTTCCGATTGAAGGAGAGGACCGGCGTGTGGAGGTCACGATGCTGGGAACGATCACGTTCCGGCATCCGGGGGGAGAACCGGAACGGTTGCGGGGGGGACGGAACCATCTGATGCTGGGACTTCTGGTTGCCGATGCAATCCTGAAAGTTCGGCTGACGCGAAACGCCTTCGTCACGCTTGCCTCCGGAATCGAGGACGATCCTGACCGGGCGCGGCGGGGGATGAATATGGCGGTCCTGAGGTTGCGCGAGGCGATCGGGCAGGATGTCGTGCTGACCGACGGGGAGACGCCGCGACTGAACCGGGAGCTTGTGCGGGTGGATCTGATCGAGGCGCGGGAGTTGCTGACCGAGGCCGACGGTCTGATCCGCAAGGGGTTGTTGACCCGAGGTGTCGATCTGGTCCGGAACGTCTTCGAGATTTCCGGCGGCGATGTCCCCTTCCCCGGACTCTATGAGGATCTTTTCGAGAACCTGCGCCGGGAGTTCGAGGATGATTTCCTGCGGGTGGTTCTGACGCTCGGACGGATGCTGATCCGCGAAGGAGATTACACTCACGCGCTGGAGATCCTCTCCGGCGGAGCGGAGATGATGCCGGACCACGATGAGCTGGAGGAACTGCGATCTGCGGCTCTGGACGGAGCGCGAGGGTTCGGGGTGCAACGCTCTGTGGGAACGGAATATGCGTAGTGCAGGTTGACCGAAACGGACGAACCCGGTGCCCTCGAAGCGGTCGGCGTTATCCATGCCGTTTGCCGGAGACCAGGCAGCGCAGTAGAAGAGGTGAGGGAACAAAAAAATCAACGGAGTTTGATCATGGTCGATATATCCGAACAGGGAAATTCTTCAACCAACTGGTTCCGCATCTATCTCGGCATCCTCCTCTACACAGGATTGCTGATTCTTCTGCTGATGCTCTTCTCTTCCCGCTTTACGGAGTAAAGCCGACCGGCTTGCAATGCAGCATGGTGCAAAAGCGTTTGCCCCGGCGTCGGCGTGAAGCCGACGGCTACCGCGCTTTCCGATACGTGACTATTCAGCTATTGAACTATCAACCATTCAACGTCTTGGCTTCGACTCTGCACCGGATTTCTCGTCACCCTCCGGGTCTCCCGGCGTCGGCGTGAAGGCGACGGCTACCGCGCTTTCCGATACGTGACTATTCAGCTATTGAACTATCAACCA
>CAMLOB010000193.1 GCA_946481475.1 uncultured Chlorobiota bacterium
AACTTGTTTTCGGTTTGATCTCCCGTTTTCAACGTTCCGGCCTCCGGCCCCGTTCCCTGCACAAAGGGCGGGATCAGGACGAGTTGCCGGAGGGAGTGTGACAGGGATCGGTCCGATGGTTGCGGAAATATACAAGGTGGAGAGGGGCGTTACCAGGGATTGACCTTCAGCCACTGGACGACGAGTGTGGTGTAGTCGTTGTAGGTCAGTTCGGTAATATCAAGCCGGGCCTTCTCACAGGCAATCGGCAAAGCCTGACGAAAGTTCTCATAGCGGTGAAGTATTCTGGAGCCGCTTGGTAGAATAATCCCTTCGTCATGTACGGAACTTTGCAGCCAGTCACGGATGATTTTGATCAGGCGACTGCTTTCTTTCCGATGATAGCGAATATCCTGACCGGCGATATCGGAACAGAAGATCTGGTATCGATAGGGGGCTCTATCCATGATCAAGCAAGTCTTCTCTTTCTGCCGCCCTTGTCCCCATATGCCTTCGCACCGAGAAATAAACCCAATTCCAGAGGCATGTTAAAGCGGGGGAGTTCTGTAGTAATGTCGAGTTCCGTTCGCGAGATGTCATGAATACCGTATCTGCACTGTCTGATAACAGCTATGATCTTTTCTATACGTACCTGGGCTCCGTCATCGATTTCCAGAGCGGAACGGGCTATGAAACCACAATCATGAACAGCGAACACGGCTGTATCGAATAACTCGACGTAGTCTTCATCAAACGGGCAGTTGATGAAGACGGAGTGACGGTAGGGGCGTTCCATTAAACTATTATCTCTTGTGGGTGCTTCTCAGAGCAGGTGATTGTGCTGATTCAGGTTCCTTGATCTCCTTGCTATTCGGTCTTTTTCGTAACTCTTCCATTGCCGCTCTGACGGCTCTTGCCGCCTGCTCCCGGGTAATGGTTCCGGTCTTGTAGGAGTCCCGGATAATTCTGCGTTTCATGATGCCCTCGTGCTGTTTGTGGAGTGTTTGCGTGTCGGCTGACAGACGAATGTTTGACCCGTTGTGTTGCCCCGCAGATAAACATAAAAAAGATGCATCATTCCCTCAGGACGAAAATCTGCGTGAAGAAGATCTTTCCGTCCTCACTTTCGGCTGTGCCGATGCCGGTCAGGTCGTAGTCTCCCCGGATGTTGGTTCGATGCCCGGCACTCTCCAGCCAGCGACCGAGCAGAAATCCGATGATGTCGGTCCGCTCGGTGCTGTAGGCGACGTTCTCGGAGATGCTCTGCCACGGAATCGACTCTGCCACCAGAATCGTCCGCTCGTGCGCTCCGGTATGTCCCAGGGAGTAATCTCCCTCGGCCATGTTCCGGCTGTGGCTCCGGGCAATGCCGGCAATCTCTTCGTCCCACTTCATCCGGCGGAGACCGACGGAGTCGCGATACCGGTTGACCGCATCGAACATCGCCCGCTCGTACTGACCCAGCGCCCGGTCTTCCTGACGTACCGTGCCGTTCTCTCCGCCGCAGGCCGGAAAGAGGGCGGCGATCAGGATCGGAAAAAGATATAGTCCTGTCTGTCGACGGTTCATTGTCTTTGGTTCGGGTCCAGTATCCGTTCGATCCGTTCGAGTGCGTCCTGCAGATGGAGTCGGGTCAGCCGGTCTCCCGATTTTCCCGTTGCTCCCCGAAGTTCTTTCTTCAGCGTTTCGAGTTCGCCCCGAACGGCGGCGCGAATGTCGGACTGGCTGATCTTTACCTGCGTTTCCTGCGATCCTTCCGGTTCGCCCGTCATCAGCCACTCCATCCGTTCGATGTAGGCCCGTTGCAGGTTCCGTCTGTAGACATCGATTTCCTCCCCCGATTTCAGTTCCGACCAGACGATGCTCCGAAGCTCGTCGAGGAACTCAAGGAGCGTGAACGTGTTGCCGTCGCTCAACGCCTCGGTCTCGATCATCCGGGCCATCCGTTCCTCATCCAGCAACATATTCAGAATAAATCCCTGGATGCGGCGAATCCGGTCGATTGCTCCGGAGTGCTCGATCCGTCGGAGGACCTCGCCGTTCACCAGCCAGTCGGGGGTCGACAGGGCAAACTCCCGGATAAAACCCATGGCGCGACGTTGAGTTTCACCCGGTACCGGGCTGTAGATTTCCGATCCCTCATTCGGCTTTGCCGGGGTGATGTAGACGCCGCCGATGTTCGCCGTCGGATGGGCCAGAAGTTCACGCCAGTGGTAGGTCAACTCGGTGTAGAGTTCCTCCAGATCGTCGTAATCATTGTATTCCTCAGCGGTCCACTCCACCAGGTTCGGCACCACCCGCTTCAGGTTCTCGATGCCGAGACGGCTTGCGGTCATCGCGTCGTTCCCCACATCCTCGGTCTGGCTTCGGGGATCGACCGGCGGGAATCGCTGTTGATAGCCGAAGCGGTAGACCGGATCATTCCCTTTCTCCCGAATCCACCGGTCGAGCGTTGCCGATTCATCCTCCGGCGTCGCCGCTTCCGGGATGATCCGGTATCCCCAGTTGATCGCATATCTGTCGTACGGACCCATCTTCCGGATCAGCCGGACGTCGCCGTCTCCGGGCTGGGCCACATAGTTCAGCCGGGCGTAGTCCATGATCGATGAGGCGATTCCCATCCGTTGCGTGAACCCGGGAGAGCGGAGCGAATCAACCGGGTAGGCGTAGCTTGCGGCCATGTTGTGGGGGAGCCCCAGGGCGTGCCCCACTTCGTGAGCGATCACCGCCCGGAGCATCTCCCCGAGCGTCTCGTCCGGAATCTTCAGCGAGCGGGCATCCGGATCGACCGCACCACACTCGATAATGTAGAGGTTGCGGTATGTTCTGATATGGTTGTGATAGAAGAGAACGTCACTCTCGATGATCTCTCCGGTCCGCGGATCCACAACGCTCGGTCCCATTGCGTTCCGCGTCGTGTTGGCGATCCAGCGGACCACCGAGTAGCGGGCATCTTCCGGACTGAAGTCGGGATCCTCTTCCGGCGACGGAGGATCTTTTGCGATGATCGCATTCCTGAACCCCGCTTCCTCGAACGCCTCCTGCCAGTCCTCGATCCCTTTCTTGAACCAGGGGCGCCATTTCTCCGGCGTTGCCGGATCGATATAGTAGACGATCGGCTTCACCGGCTCGACAAGTTCTCCCCGCGCATAGGCCTCCGGATCGCTCGGCTCCAGTCTCCACCGGCGAATCAGTCTCCGCGTCGCCGCCTTCTGTTCATCGGTCCCGAAGTCGATTTTCCGCAGCGTAAACCATCCGACCCGGACATCATGAAAACGGGGTCGCATCGGTTCGGCAGGCAGCAGGACCAACGACTGACTCATCGCAAAGGTCATCGCCCCGGCATCCCGGTTGCCGGGGGGAGCGTTCGCCGAAAAGGTGAGAATGTAGCGGGCCTCGACGTTCAGCGGAAAGCTCCTGACCGTGTCGATCCAGCTGCGATCCTTCTCAAGCCGTCTGACCTCGAACTCCTTTCGGGCACCGGCGGAAAGGGGCGTGGTCGACGCCATATCCTCAAGCAGAAAGGAGGAGACGTCGATCAGGTAGGAGTTCGGCGACGATCCTTCGGCCAGAACATCGAAGGCGGCGATCACCGGCTCGAAATTGTTCTTGCGGACCGAGATCGCCACCGGCAGCGAATCGGTGGCCGTGCTGGTGACGGCGGCGGCCCGCAGAAGAATTTTCTTCCGTTCCAGTTCCCAGCGGACCATCATCTCATTGACCGAACTGCCGCTGCCGATGTAGGAACTGAAATCCTCCGGGGCGGCAACGATCCGGACGATCAGAAGCATTTCCCTTCCCAGAAGGGAATCGGGGATCTCATAGTAGACCTTGTCGTTCTGGAAGTGGAGCGTGAAAACTCCGGTATCGGATGTGTACGCTCCCCGAATAACCGAACCGAACTTGTCGAACGGGGGCTTCGCAGCGGATGATTCCGCAGTCCCGGCCGGTCTGCCGTCGGCTCCCGTCGAGAGATCCTCGATCTCCTTCGATGAGGAGCAACCGGAAAAAACAATGAGAAGAAGAAGAAATTGAAGTCGACGGCGATTCCCTGATAAATCGATCATGGTGTTCTGATACGTGCAGTCCTGTGCTGGAATTGAATATGTCGGAACGTTGAATCCGGATACGGAGCGAGTCCGAAACTCTCTTCCTCTTGCTTCCCCCTGTTCCATCCCGGTAGATCCTCCGAAAAGATACCATCCTGCAATTTCTTTTCCTTGCTCCCTGTCACACCGTTTCTTCTTCACGTCATCTCCCCGTGTCGAACGGTTCGAGCCCGTCGGACAATAATCACAAGGATCAAAAACAGTTCAAGACGCCAGGGTGATACCATGAAACTTCATTCCATTCTTCAATCGCTGCTCACGCTTCTTGTCGGAGCCTTCTTCTTTACGGCCTGTGCAAATGATAACGAGACCTACTATGTCTATGAATCCGTCGACGGCGGGGATGCCCCTCTGGATGCCGGGGGTGGGGGAGGTCGCGGAGGATATGTGAAACGGGAAGTGGCGGTGACCAGAGAGGGGAGCGTGACGACGGCAGGGAAGGGACTTGGAGTCCGCGGTGGGAGAGGTACCGAGACGTCGATCCGGGTTGACGGAGTTGTTGCGAGCGATGCCCCGGCTCCGCCATCCGTCCCGGCCGGTGCGGCTGTCCGCTCGGCAAGTGCCGGCAAAACTGTGGAAATCGTCTCACATGACCTGTCTGCCGATGCGGTTCACAGCCGAACCATTCTGGCCGAAGACATCGCTACCGGGGCCGTTACCACCGATGAAATCCTCAGCGAGACCGTTTCCGATGGAGATGTTGCGGCGGATAAATCCCGTGCGCCCGAGATTGCCTTCTCCATTGCACCGACTTCCGATGCGGTCGAGGGGGGAGAGTCTGCAGAGTTTGACTACAAGGGAGTATCGGGGGAGGATATCGTTCGTGAGGATGCGGACGATTCCGAGGAGGAAGAGCCGCAGGTCATTGAAGAGCCGGGACAGTTGACCGCCGGGGAGTGGAGCGATCTGGTGGAGTGGGATTTCTGGAACGGCGTGGTCAACTCGAACGACTGGTCGCGCATGAAGGATTACTGGGGATTCGGCAAAGGAGTGCGGATCAGCATCCGCGTCGATAACGGTCGCGAGCCGGTTCCCGATGCCGTCGTCAAACTCCACGGTCGCGACGGCAGGCTTATCTGGACCGCTCGCTCCGACAATTTCGGTCGCGCAGAACTCTTTACCGGTCTGAACGACAACGAGAAGAACGCCCCTTACGATATCGTCGTCACCTCGGGGGGAAAGGAAACCCGCCTCGGGAGTGTCGATCCGAGCCGCGAACAGTCGCCGGGAGAGAGTCCCCTGATCGCCCGTATCGCCGGAGATGTGCCGACGTTGAAGACCATCGACGTGATGTTCATGATCGATGCCACCGGATCGATGGGGGATGAACTGAACTACGTCAAGGCGGAGCTGGAGAGCGTGATCAACAGAGTAAAGGAGAAGCTCGGAGAGAAGGAGTTTGTGCTGCGACTGAGTGCGGGAGTTTATCGGGATCAGGGGGATGCCTACGTTGTGCGGTCGACTGAATTCACCGAGAAGATTGAAGACATCCTGACGTTTATCAGACGACAGAATGCCGGTGGGGGAGGAGACACGCCGGAGGCGGTGGAGGAGGCTCTGGCCGATGCGGTCGAGAAGCATGAGTGGAGTGCCGAAGCGCAATCCCGCTTCCTCTTCCTTCTGCTGGACGCCCCGCCCCACTACACTGACGACCGGCTGGAGAGAATGCGCGATCTGACGATGAAGGCGGCCGCCAAAGGTATCCGGATCATCCCGGTCGCCGCCAGCGGAATCGACAAGGAGACCGAGTTCCTGCTCCGGTTCATGGGAATTCACACCGGCGGCACCTATGTCTTCCTGACCGATCACAGCGGCATCGGCGAATCCCATCTCCAGCCGACCATCGGCAGCTATCAGGTCGAGTTTCTGGATGATCTTCTCGTCCGCCTGATCGTCCAGTTCACCGAGTGCCCCGTCTCGGTCGACGCGATTGCCGGGCGCAGGCCGGAACTCAAGTAAGATTCATCATCGCTCTTCATCAGGCGAGACGGCGAGGGAGAAACTTCTTTCCCGCCGTTTTTCTTTCCCTTCTCCCCACCGTACCTTTGCCCCATGATTCGTGTGCATAATCTTTATAAAAGCTTCGGGGCGAAAAAAGTTCTGAAGGGAGTCTCCTTCGATATTCATCCGGGGGAGACGCTGGCGGTGATCGGCAAGTCCGGAACCGGCAAGAGCGTTCTGCTGAAACTGATCGTCGGCCTCTTGCAGCCGGACGAAGGGTGGGTGGAGATCGAGGGGAAGCGGATTGACCGGATGAACGACCGCGAACTCTATGAAATGCGCAAGGAGATCGGCTACGTCTTTCAGGGAGCGGCTCTTTTCGATTCAATGACGGTCCTGGAAAATCTGACGCTCGGTCTGTACGAACATGGCGAACGGAATCGGGAGTATCTGGAGAAGGAGGCACAGAAACGCCTGATCGATGTGGGGCTCCTTCCCAGCGCCGATATCGTCGTCCCCGATCAGTATGCCCTGGCCTGGAAATTGATCGCCGAGAAGAAACCGGCCGAGCTTTCCGGAGGGATGCGCAAGCGGGTCGGCGTTGCCAGGGCCCTTGTCGGGGATCCCAAATATGTGTTCTATGATGAACCGACAACCGGACTTGATCCGGTCACATCCGAACAGATCGACCGACTCGTCTGCGACCTTGCCGAGAAGCTTGATGTGACGTCGGTGGTCATCACGCACGACATCTTCAGCGTCTGGAATGTCGCCGACCGTGTCATCATGCTCGACGGAGGACTGATCCGGTTCGACGGACCGCCGGACGATCTTCGGCTGTCGGACGATCCGATTGTCCGGGAATTCGTTGAACGATATAACGGAGCGCCGTCGACGTAAGAAGGGAGTTCCTCTTTTGTGTCCTTTCCTTTCTGTTATTCCCGGATGATCTTCCGAGCGAGTACCTGTCCTTCCACCTCCATGCGGACCACGTAAACGCCCGCCGGCAGCGACGCCCCGGGCTCCCAGTCGATCCGGTGCTCGCCCGGTTCCACCGTTTCGTCGAGCAACCG
>CAMLOB010000194.1 GCA_946481475.1 uncultured Chlorobiota bacterium
AGAAGCCCTCCCCTCTACTCCTCCCCCCACAATGCCGGAGGTCCCCATGATCGCGGCACAGGCTCCGACACAGGGACTCGGCGGAGTGCTTCCGGAGAAACCGCTCCAGTCGATGACGCCGCTGGAAGAACTTGCCCGTCGACTGGAAACGGCCCGCATACCGATTGTAGAAGGGGAGGAGCCGGAATCGGAGAGTCCGGCCTTCGAGCCCTCGATCGTCAGCGATACGTTCGCCGGAATTCTTGCGCAGCAGGGGGCCTACCGGCAGGCGATCAAAGCCTATCAGATGCTGGCCAGACTGAAGCCGGAGCGGCGGGGAGAATATGAAAAGAAGATCGAGGAGATGCGCTGGAAGATGACGAGCGTCGTTCGGGAGGAAGAGGAGACGGGTGAGGAAGATCCGGAGTAGGGACAACGACGCGGATCTCCCTCTTTCTATCTGAAGACATAGCGTCCCTCCTCCACCGAGACTTCCGGAGGACGACGATCCCGCTCGAACCGGTCGTAGCCTTCGTGCAGATTCTTCCAGAAGCCGATCCACTCCGACTCCTTGTGACGCTCCATGTTCTCGTCAGTCATTCTGAAGGGGAAGATGTGGACCTGAAAGAAGGGCTGTCCCCCTTCAAGGGCGGCTTCGGCCGGTCTCCATATCTCCTCGATTCCCTCGTTGGTCATCGCAAAGCATCCGAGCGAAGCGCAGATACCGTGGACCATGATCGCGCTGCCGGTCCGTCCGTAGCTTCGGTCGTATTCGTTCGGATAGCCGATATCAAACGCAAGATGGTAGTTGCTCTCCGGATTCATACGTGACGGAGTGACGCTGTAGAATCCCTCGGGACTCTGCCGGTCTCCTTCCCGCAACTTCGGTCCGAGCGTTCCGGACCACTTGCAGACCGGCCATGCGGCGAGCAATCGGTATGCTCCCTCCTTCCCTTCCACCCACATCTCCAGCTCGCTCTCTTCCTTGAATATCCTGATGAAAACCGGTTCGCCCGAAGTTGCCGATGCCGAGGATGGTATGTCGGAGGAGAGAGACTTCTGTCGGAGGTTCCCCTCTTCTGTGTCCACATTCGCGCAGTGGAACAATACCGGTGTCAGCAGGAGCAACGGAACAATCGTAAGGTGTCTTCTGTTCATTCGAGCGTACACGTTCGGGAAAGGGATGCGTTCCCTGAACGTCCCTTGCCCTTTGTTGCCGCATCCGGGGGAGTGTGTGAACTCTCTTGTTCGGTTGCGGGATGATGTTTCCGGGAGGTCGGGTATACCGGTCCTGCCGGGCAAGCCCCGTTCCCGTCGTATCTTGTGCGAAGCAAAAGACCAGGAGAGGATCGGAGTAGTATATGACGACACGTGCCCGCAAACGTCTGCGAAAAGTCAGTGCGGACTTCATAGCCGATATTCGTGCCCGGCTTGCCGAGGGGAAGGCGGTTCGCCGGACGCTCCCGGGCGGGCGTCTCCGGATCGATCGCCCGCTCCCCTTTCTGGTTGTCTATCGCCGTCCGACGCAGGGTGAAGCTCCGGGTCTGGACAAGATCGCCACCAGCGAAGGATCCTGGCTCGTCATCTCGGGTGATGCCGAGCTGCGCGAGGAGACCCGCAATCTTGTCGAGGGGATTGCCTCGCTGCTGAGCGAGGAGTTCGGGGCCTTTCTGATTCTGGAGGTCTGGGGAAAGGTGAGGAGGGAGAAACAGAACGGGAAGGTCGATGCCGAAGCCGAGGAACGCCCCCCGAGTCCGGAGTTCCACATCGTCACATCGAAGAAGGGGTATCCGGGAAAGACCACGGAGAAGCTGCGTCACGCTCTGGGACGGATCCGGATAAGTGCGCAGCAGGCCCGGGTGGAGGTGGAGCGGAAGGGGACGATTGCTCCCCCCGGCATGAAACCCCTGATCACAGCCGCAAAGGGGCGGGAACTGAATTGTTCGGTGATCGGTCTGGAGATCGACCCGATCTGGCTGGATCAGGAAGGGGATGGATTCTATCCGTTGCTTCTGAACCGGCTTCGCCGCTCGACGGCCCGGGCGCTGAAACAGGCCTGGTATACGTTTACCGTTTCCAGAACCACGAGACAGCCTTCGCACTATCTGGCTCTCGGACCGAACGCCGTGACCCGGGCGGTCTGGGAGGCCGACAGGACGCTGGCCGAGATCGACAACTCGTTCGACCTGCTTCTGGCCGTCACACCGGTCAATTCCGAATCGGCCTGGAGAGCATTCTCCCGGAAGAGGGGGGAGATGACCCCGGAGTTCTTCTACCGGCCGATCGATGTCGATCCCGATCTGATGAAGCGGAAGCTCTACGCGATTCCGATCGAGCGGATCGAGGACCCGACGCTGGCTCATCTGTTTGCCGAGAAGCGGGAGGAGCTGGACCGGAAGCTGACGATGTTGCGGGATCGGGGGACGCCGAAGCTCTGCTATGAAAGCATGCAACTCTTCGGGATGCCGGCTCCGGAGTTCGTGAAGACCGCGCTGGAGATTCTGGAGAACCTGCCGCGGAACGACCGGAACGAGTCGGCAACCAAACAGGTAAAGGCCGAGGAGTTTGCCCGGCTGGCCCGCGAGGAGTTCTCCTGGTACCGGAAGCTGATGCCGGAGTTTGTGGGGAAGGTGGAGGTGCGGGACGATGTGACCCAGGGATTGATCGTCTCGAACGGTACGCTCCTGATCGGGACCGGGTCGACCTTCCCGGCAAGCCGGGTCCGCGCCCTTTTGCAGCATGAAGTCGGCACCCATGTCCTCACCTGGGCCAATGGTCACGCGCAGCCGCTGCGGCAGCTCTATGGCGGACTGGCCGACTACGACGAGTTCCAGGAGGGGATTGCGGTTCTGGCCGAATATCTGGTGGGGGGGCTGAGCGCCTCCCGTCTCCGGACCCTTGCCGCCCGCGTGGTGGCGGTCGATGCGATGCTGGACAAGGCAACCTTTGTCGACACGTTCCGGTTGCTGACCCGGGAGTACGGCTTCACCAAGCGCTACGCCTTCACCATTACGATGCGAATCTATCGCGGCGGGGGGTTGACAAAAGATGCCGTCTACCTGTATGGACTTATCCACGTTCTGAAGTATCTTCGCGGCAGCGGAGAACTGCGTCCTCTCTTTGTGGGAAAGATTGCGGCACGGCACCTGCCGGTGATTCGGGAATTGCAACTGCGCGAGGTGCTCAAACCTACTCCCCTCCTTCCACGCTACCTTGACGAACCGGACGTGCAACCCCGACTTGATCGGGTGCGCAAAGGCCTGACGGTGCTCGATATCGCAAAGGTGACGAAGCGACGGGGGGGGGCCTCGCGATGAGCCGACGGAGGGGGGCGGACCGAATCGATACGGAACGGGAGGAAGACGGCCGGTGTTCTCTACCGCAGGAACTTCATTACCAGAACAGATAACATCATCTATGAGACTTGGACTCTTTGTCAACGATGTCACGACCGAACAGGCCGGATATACCACCGTTCGCATTGCCATGGCGGCGACGAACGCCGGACATGAGGTCTGGTTTATGGGAGCCGGAGATCTGGCCTACGATCCCGACGACACGGTCTGCGCACGTGCGCGCAGGGTTCCCCGCAAGGGATATAAAACAACCGATGCTTACCTGAAAGACCTGAAGGGGAACAAGAGCATCAGCAGCCGGATCACGGTCGATGATCTGGATGTGTTGTTGCTGCGGAACGACCCTTCGGACGACGCAATCAAGCGTCCCTGGGCCACCAACGTCGGCGTCATCTTCGGTCGCGTGGCCATGCGCCACGGCGTGATCGTGCTGAACGATCCGGACGGTCTGGCCAAGGCGATGACGAAGATGTATTTCCAGCTTTTCCCGGAAGAAGTGCGTCCCCGCACGCTGATCACGCGCGACCGGAACGAGATCAAGGCCTTTGCAAAAGAGGAGAGGACGATTGTCCTGAAGCCGCTGCAGGGTTCCGGAGGACAGAGCGTCTTCATGGTTCGTCCGGAGGATATTCCGAATCTGAATCAGATGATCGACGCGGTCAGTCGCGACGGCTACGTGATCGCGCAGGAATACCTGCCGGAGGCCGAAAAGGGAGATATGCGGTTCTTCCTGATGAACGGTAAACCGCTGAGATGGCGGGGAAAGTATGCCGCCTTCCGCCGGATTCGTTCCGGAGGAGACCTGCGGAGCAACGTTCATGCCGGAGGGACGCTGGCCCAGGCCGACGTCAATGAGACCGTCCTGAAAGTCGCCGAGATCGTCCGTCCGAAACTTGTGCAGGACGGGATGTTTCTGGTCGGACTTGACATCGTCGGCGACAAGTTGATGGAGATCAACGTGTTCAGTCCGGGGGGCCTGGGAAGTGCGCAGAAATTCGAGGGGGTGAACTTCGCCAACGCAGTCCTGCAGGCGCTGGAACGAAAGGTGGAATACATGCGTTATTATCGACGCAAATTCGATAACGTGGAGATGTCCACCCTGTAAATTCCGGGGAGGCTCTCTACCCACCTGACGGCATGACGGCTCATCAATGAACATTGGATTTTTCGTTAACGATAAAGCCACCGAACAGCCCAACTACACCACCACGTGTCTGGCGATGGAGGCTCACAATCGCGGACACCACGTCTTCTATATCGACGTGAACGACTTCGCCTTTTCTCCCGACAACACGGTCTATGTGTGGGGGTGCAAGGCCAAGGGGAAGAAGTACCGTTCGACCAACACCTTTCTGGAAGATATTCGCGACGCGAGCAGTGCGGCCGAGCACATTGCGATCCGCGAACTCGATGTTCTGCTGTTGCGGAACGATCCTTCGGACGACGTGGAACGGGCCTGGGCGCAGAACATCGGCACGGCGTTCGGCCAGTTGGCGACGCGGCAGGGGGTGATTGTTCTGAACGATCCCAAAGGTCTGGCCTCGGCGGGGAACAAACTCTACTTCCAGTTCTTTCCCGAAAGCGTCCGTCCGCAGACGCTGATCAGCAGAAAACCGGATGAGATCAAAGCCTTTGTCAGAGATCGAAAAAAAGCCGTTCTGAAACCCCTTCAGGGCTCCGGCGGTGAGGGGGTTTTTCTGGTTAACGCAAAGGAGAACGCCAACCTGAACCAGATCATCGAGACGCTGAGCCACGGCGGCTACATCATCGCTCAGGAATATCTCCGGGCCGCCTCCGATGGGGATGTCCGGTTCTTCCTGATGAACGGTCAGCCGCTGCGGCGCGACGGCGTCTATGCCGCTGTCCGCAGGGTGGGGGCGGCTGACGATATACGGAACAACGTCCGGGTCGGGGCCGAAGCCGAGCGGGTGAAGGTGACCGATGAGATGCTGGAACTTGCCGATATCGTTCGTCCGAAGCTGGTGCAGGACGGGATGTTTCTGGTGGGACTGGATATTGCCGGCGACAAGTTGATGGAGATCAATGTGTTCAGTCCGGGGGGACTCAACTTTATCGGAAAAATGCTTGAGGTCGATTTTATCGGAGAGGTGATCGATGCGCTGGAGCACAAGGTTGCCTACATGAAGCATTACGACCGGAACTTCGACAATCTGGAGATTGCGATGTTGTGAGGGCTGGGCTCCTGAATAGATATGTTCTTGCTTGTGAGTAGGCGATCAGCTATTGGGAGCCGCCTTCTCAGCATCAGTGATCGGCAGTCGGATATCAGCGGGATTGGCTCGTCCGCTGTTCTCTTCGTCCTCCTTGCTCCCTGTCCACGATCCGGTCACACACATACCCGTTTTTTCTTTCCCGGTCAAGGCTGTAGATTCGAGCCGAACCAATTCCCCATTGCGTTATGCCGGATACACGGGACGATATTACGCGATTGCTGGTCGATCTCGGTCGGGGAGACGAGCGGGCGGTCGACCGGCTGCTGCCGTTGATCTACGAGGAACTCCGGCGCATGGCCCACCACTACATGGTCAGGGAGCGGGCGGAGCATACGCTGGATACCACGGCACTTGTCCATGAAGCCTATCTGAAGCTGGTCGATCAGCGGGCGGTCGACTGGCGGAACCGTTCCCACTTCTTTGCGATTGCCTCGATGGCGATGCGTCGCATCCTGGTGAACTACGCGAAGATGCGTTCGCGGCGGAAGCGGGGGGGAGGGGCCGTGCCGGTCTCGATAGAAAATGCGCCCGAATTGCAGCTTGTCGCCGAGGAGCGGGCCGGGGAACTGATCGCGCTGGACGAGGCGCTGGAGATGCTCTCGCAGATCAACGAGCGGGCCGGACACGTGGTGGAATGCCGGTTCTTCGGCGGACTTTCCATCGAGGAGACGGCCGAAGCGCTCGGGGTCTCGCCGATGACCGTCAAGCGTGACTGGCAGTTTGCCAAGGCGTGGTTGCGTCGGGAGATTGACGAGTGAGGGTAGTCGATTTTCGATTGACGATTTTCGAATGGCGAAGGTCGATTGGTGATTTTCGAATGGCGAATGAGGAAGTAGCCAGGGACTCCTCCAGTTGCTCTTTCTGTTCGTTCCGACTCCCGGCGGAGCATCTGCGGATCCTGATATTCCCGACCGATTGTCTCTCCCTTTTTTTCCTGAAACAGGTTCTCTCTTCTCCGGTTATTGATGACAAACACGGCGGCGAGAATCTACCCGAAGCACTGGCGTGAATGTCAGAGAATTATTCCCGATATAGTGATAATCGTCTTTTCGCACTGTTGCGGGGGGATCAGGGGACGAGGGACAAAGCCTTCGCCGAGCTCTACGCCCGTCACTCGTCGCGGGTCTGGCTCTATTGCCTGAAGATCATGGGAGACCGGCAGAGTGCCGAGGACATGTTTCAGGGGACATTCCTCCGATTCCTCCAGAGCGTAAACGCCGAGCGGGAGATGACGAATCTTCCCGGTTTCCTTCTGCGAATCGCCCGGAATCTCTGCCTGAATGCGAAACAGAAAATGAGACCGATCGCCGCCCCGCTGGAAGAACTGGAGTTGTCGGTGGAGGAGAACCCGGTGGAGGCGCGCGAGCTTGAGCGCCTTGTCGCCACGGCTCTCGATCTTCTCCCCGAAGAGTACCGCGAAGCGTTTGTCCTGCAGGCATACAACGGCATGTCCTACAAGGAGATCGCCGATATGATAGACCGACCGGTTTCGACCGTGCGGAACCGTGTGGTCA
>CAMLOB010000195.1 GCA_946481475.1 uncultured Chlorobiota bacterium
TCACATTCAATCACGGCACCATCGGCGGCGGCAAGGACAACGAGGCAGCCAACACGGCAACCGTCGGCGGTGGATTTGACAACCATGCCACCGGCACCGGCGCAACGATCGGAGGCGGATCCGGTCATGTTGTCGGCAGTAATTATTCCACGATTGCCGGCGGTAACCAGAACAACATCTCCTCTCTGGTAGGAACCTCGGCCATTGGAGGAGGCTACGATAATCGGATCACCAACACCGGCGGTGCTCCCCTGGTCGGCTACAATACCATTGCCGGAGGCACCGGCAACGTTATCGATACCGATCCGGCAAGCCGGGGAGTGGCGACAATCGGTGGAGGTGCTGCAAATCTGATCAAGTCCGGAGGGCACAGGGCAACAATTCCGGGAGGAGATCTGCTGATTGCCCAGTCCTGGGCACAGACCGTCATCGGCGGTCTTAACGAACCGAAGGGATCGGTTCCCTTCCGCTATCAGGGAACGACTGACAAGAACGAACCGATTTTCATTATCGGCAACGGCGCAAGTTCCATCGCACGCTCCAACGCCTTCGAGGTCTCCTATAATGGGCACTCGATTGTCTACGATGAGAACGGTTCGGGTGGATGGACTGCCGGACCGGGACGGGGAGCAGTGGACGGCGGGACCTATACCGACAACGTCATCTACGGCTGGGCGGAGGTAAGTGCAAATGCCGAGCCGGGCGAATCGTGCGGCGACTTCGGTATCAAGGACATTCAGCATCCTGTTCCGGGTCTCTACATCGTCGAGCTGAATATCGTTGAACCGGACGGCAGTACCGATGCGTTTATCAACTGCGGTGCGGTCACCGCGACGATCGGAAGCGGGATGGGGCCGATGGGTCAGATCCCTCCGTCGACGACGTGTGCCCACATATCCACGAGCAACATCGCCAACAACGTCTTCGAGGTCTACATCACCCTGCCGCAGCCGGATCCGATGGCTCCGTGCACCGAGGGTGTGGATCTTCCGTTCAAGTTCCACGTGACCGGACGGGTGGACTAACCAGATGAAGGTTGACGGAGTGATCCGGCAACAACAGAACGGGTCGGGGATTTTATCCCCGACCCGTTCTGTTTATCAATCCTTTTGCTTCGATAATGCTTTCAGTTCCTCGGCAAGATCCTCTTCCGGCTCCAGTCCCATTTTTCTTCTGATCCTTGTCCGGTGCGTGTCGACCGTTCTCCCCGAGATGTTCAGCAAAGCGGAAATCTCCCTGTTGGACATGCCGACATTCAGCAGCGAACAGATACAGACTTCCGAAGGCGTTAAGGTTTTGAACCGATCGGTCAACACAGAGGCGAACTGCCCGTCGAGAACGCGCAGCCGATGCTCGAACGCGTTCCGGGCATCCATACATTCTGTCCGGTTGTCGATTCGACGAATGAGATGATTCAGTGTGGCGTCGTCCCGCTCTCCGGCAGCTTTCACTGCCAGCAGATGGTTGCGAAGTTGTTCCAGCAGCCGTGAGTTCTGTGCAAGTCGCAACGCTCCGACGGTCGCCTCCTTCATCCGGCGTTCGACCTCGGATTCAAGGGTTTCCTTCCGTTCGCGTACGGCCTCTTTTCTTTTCTCCGCCCGACCGAACCGCTCGCGCAGCGGGAACGCCAGAACTTTCCCCTGCACGGTTATTCCGGCAGCATCTTTCTCGTACCCCATCATTCGCCGGCAACATTGAAGCGCCTCGTTCCATCTCCCCCCTTTTTCATAAGCCTTTGCCAGTATCCGGATCGTCTGATAGACCTCCCTTTCAGCCCCGACATGAATAAAAATATCGTGCGCACGGGTCAACAGATCGATCCCCTTCTCCCATTCGCCCTTCTCCACATGAATCTCCCCTTTCCCCAGAAGTCCGGATGCAAGAACAATTCTGTTCCCGGTTCTGACCCCATACGCCACGCTCCGTTCCATGTATCTGAGTGCCTGATCGGTCTTCCCCAATGCGCTACAGGCACGCCCGATGTGCAGCGCTCCCGCAACACAGCGTTCCCGATCCTGATGATCCCGGAACAGCCGTGCCGACTTCCGGTAGTACTCCAGCGCCTGATCGAACCGTTCCCTGTGGAGACAGAGGTGACCAAGCTTCTCGTAGATGTCGGCCTCTCCCTTTTCGGACTCTTTATCTCTGAAGAGAATCAGACACGTGTGCAGATGTCGTTCGGCGTACTCACAATCGCCGGCGGCGATGCTCAGCATTGCCAGTCCGGACCGAACGTCGGCGATCTCCTCCGGCAAGGAAGCGGCACGGCACAGATCAAGGGATTCTTCCAGAACATCGACGGCATCATCGATCCGATTCTGCTGCACATACAACTGACCGAGGGAGCAGAGAGAGCGAACGATCTCCGGCGGATTACCTGCACGTCTCGCGCAGGAAAGTGAGAATCGAGAATACTCCACCGCTACGGCAAGGCTTCCTTTATAGAAGTAGGAGAGAATCCCGAGACTTCGGAAAAGTTGAGCCTTCTCGCTCAGGCAGGCGGGGTCATTCTGCAGCAGTCTCCAGGCCTTTTTCAGATGGGCAGAGGCATGAGAGTAATCGGCCAGAACTCTCTCGTGATCGGCCAGGCGCAGGTATCCCGTGGCCATCCACCGTTTGCCGCGAACCGACGAAGCCAGACTCATCAGTTCCCGGGCGCAGGCTTTCCCTTCGGCCGGGTCGGCCAGTCTGCTCAGCTCATCGAGAACCGGCAGTCGCTCGCGCGGAATCACAGCCAGTGCAAGCTCTTCACGAAGCTCGCGGATTCTTCCATGCATATGTCTGTCATGAGGAGTATGAGGATCGTACGTACCAACCGGGAGGAAACTACAGCGTACGAAGCAGACCCACAAGATTCCTGCCCCTTTCGACCCCCAGTTTTTTGCGGATGTTCGTCCGGTGGGTATCGACGGTCCGGTCCGAGATGTTGAGGAGAGCACCGATCTCCTTGTTGGAAAGATTGATTCTCAACAGCAGCGCAATGCGCACCTCGGCGGGCGTCAACGGAGCAGAGGAATCGATCAGACGACCGACGAAATCCGGGGCAAGCATCCGAAGGTTGGACTCGAACAACGACCACGCCTCAACGGCGGCATTCCTCTGTTGGAGTTCGTTCAGGATATTCTCGATCAGGGGGGCAACATCCCTGTCGGTCCGCCTCAATGCCGCAAGCCGTTCCCGGAGGTCGTCCAGCAACCTGTCGTGCTCGGCCACCTGTCCGGCCAGACTGGAGAGGGCGGTTGCCGAACGCTCCGATTTCCGCTCCAGCTCCCGGCTTCTGTCGCGGTGCCTCTCCCGTTCCTCCTTCATCTCTCTGAGTCCGTCATCGAACCGACAGGCGATAACGGCCCGCTGGACGTCGCTGCTGAGGATCTCCCGCTCAAGCTTCATGAAGATCTTATAGTGATGGAGCGACACCTTCAAATCTCTCTTCATTTCAAACGCCCGGGCCAGAAGCCTGTGAATCCGGATCAGCGATGAGTGAAAGCCGGTCTTGTCGGAAACCTCAAGAGCTTTCTGCAACACGACAATCCCCTCCTCATATTTCTCCCGGGCAACATGTAGTTCGCCGATCTCTACATCCACATTTGCGATCCCCACCACATTTCCGATTTGTTCGAATATCCTCCGGGCTTTCGTCAGACTGTGCAGAGCCTTCTCCTGATCCCCTTCGCTACGATGAAGAGCGGCAATGCCGGCAAGAGCATTGCCGTACATGAAGCGATCTCCGAGTTCCTTGTAGAGGGTCATTGCATCGTCGTAGTACCGGCGGGCCCGGGCATATTCTCCCCGCCGGGTCATAACCGAAGCGATACCGCAGCGGAGAGTCGCTTCTCCCGCTTTGTTTCCCACGCTTTGGTGCAGCTTCAGTCCCTGCCGGTAGTACTCCAGAGCTCCCTTGTCATCCTCAAGGATTTCACTGACGGCCCCCAGGGTAGCCAGTGCCACCGCCACTCCGCTGGTAAAGGAGCGGGCCTCATAGATCTTTAAAGCACCCGAGATCGCCTCGATAGCCTGTGCGAAGAGTCCGAGATCGGTGTAGATGTTTCCCAGAACCGTGAGTGTCGCGGCAACCTCCCGTTCATCTCCTCCTCTTCGGCCCTGTTCCAGGGACTTCCCCAGCATCTCCACAGCACTCCGGGTATCTCCCGTTTCGTAATCAAGCTGACCGATATTCCGGCAGACGTAGGCTTTCTCGGCGGGATCATCCGGAAGTTCATGCAACAGTTTCCACGACCGCCTGAAGGCACGTCGCGCCTCGGCATAGCGGGATTGAGCCTCCAGCATATTTGCAAGGCGGATATACCCCCGCATGATCCAGTGCCGGTCGTCGACCTCTTCGGCAAGCCGGATCTGTTGCCGGGCAAATCGGGCCCCTTCGGCAGGATCGATCAACTTGAGATGGAAACTCAACTCATCGAGCAGCGGAAAGCGTTGACGCGGATCCCGGGCCCGCTCCAGCTCCAGCCGGAGCGAGGCGATCCGTCGGTTCAGGTCGTTCAGGTAGTCGGGGGCTTTTTTCATGGAATAGAGCAGTACAATCAGGCACGTCCGGTTTCATCCTTGTTTATCACACACCCTTGCTTCAACAGCATCGGGAACTCCGATGTTTCTCACAACGCTACGGTCGCCCCTACGGGAAAAATACGTAATAGCTTCCTTCACCCGGCTGCCTATATTTCTTCCGGATGCAACAGATACGGAAGCCATTAAACAACCGACAGTATGATCCCGAACATCACTTGTCACCCTACATCCACCCTGAGGTTTTATGATCCCCGACTTTCTGTAGAAGCAGAGAAGACAATGGCGATCTACAGAAAGGAGATAAAACCTGTATTCATCCAACCCCGACCTGGACCGTATACGGTACTGCGTAGCCTTGTTCTCTCCACCCCTCACGTTCCGCCTGTAAAAAGAGTGGAGTGACGAATACAGGACGCGGGTAACGATCCCAGGTACGAAACGGTCTTAGGGCCACCTCCTCAGCCCCTTGCTTTTGCTGCGGTCTCCAATGTCCTTCACGCCTTACTCTACATCCTCGTCAACTTCTTCACCAGATTCTCCCCCCTTCTCAACCCCATCTTCTTCCGAATACTCGTCCGGTGCGTATCGACCGTCCGATCCGAGACGTTCAGCAGTGCGGCAATATCCTTGTTGGTCATGCTGATCTTCAACAGTGAGCAGACACGCATTTCGGCCGGGGTCAGCGACGGATATCGGTCGGTCAGTTGGTGGAGAAATTCCGGATCGAGCGTTTGCAACCGGTGCTCGAACGTGTTCCAAGCATCCACGCGTCCCGTGCGGCTATCAATTTCGCGAATGATGGCATCGATCGAGAAGAGGGTGTGTCCGTTGGCATGCTTCAGTTCGCGCAAACGTTCGCGCAATTGATCAAGCAACTCGTTGTTCTGGGCGATCTGCATGGAGACGACGGTCATCTCTTTTATCCGGCGTTCGGATTCCCGTTCCAGATCTTCCTTCTGCAGACGATAGACTTCCTTTTCCTCGGTCATCTCCCGCAGCCGTTGCTGTATCGGGAACGTCAGGATTTTCCCTTTGATGGCAGTACTTGATACATTACGCTCGTACTCCATGATCTCACGGTAGCAATCAAGCGCTTCTTTTATTCTTCCGGTTTCCTCGAACGCCCCGGCCAGTATACGATTGGTACGATAGAGATGCCCTGCAGCTCCGGCGTTGCCGAGGATTTTCCGAGCAGACGATAACACCTCGATCCCCTCCTCCCACTCCCGGCAGGCCACATGAATATCCCCCTTGCCGATGAGGCCGAATGCATAGACGATATCGTTTCCGGAAGTGCGGCCGTAGACAACGACCTCATCCATACATTCCTGTGCCCGGTCGTATTTCCCCTGCTCGACATAGCAGAATCCGATATTCATCACGGTCAGGATATATCTGTCCTGATTTCTCATCGACCGGAACATTGCAGCCGACTTCCGGTAGTATTTCAGCCCTTCATCAATCTGATCCCGGCAGGCATAGAGATAACCGAGTTTTTCGTAGACGGCAGCCTCCCCTCGTTTCTCCCCGGCTTCACGGAACATGGCAAGTCCCGTTCTCAGATACTGCTCCGCATTCTCCCAGTCCTCAGCATTAATACTCATCATCGCCAGGATTGTCCGGGCCTCGGCCCCCTCCCTGAGAAGGGATTCAGCTTTGCTGAGTTCCAGACATTCGTCGAGAACTTCTATCGCCTCATCCGTATGCCCGCAGTTCACGGATGTTCCTCCGAGACCGGAAAGCGTTATTGCCAGTTCACGGAGATTGCCCGATTGCCGTGCATACTCAAGAGCAAGACGGAAATACTCCAAGGCAGTTGCCGCATCCCCTTTGTGAGCGTTGGCCAGATACCCGCAGGCCCGGTAAAGCTGGGCTTTTTCGACCAGGTGTCCCGATACATCTTCCAGCAATGCTTTTGCCTGTTTCAGGTGGCGCCCCGCCAGGGGATACTCGGCAAGAATGATCTCACAGTCCGCAAGTCGCACGCACCCTACCGCTTTCCACTTTCTGTTGTCGACCGATACGGCAAGACTCAGCAGTTCCGTCGCATAGGTCTTTCCGTCAGCCGGATCGACCAACCGCGAAAGTTCTTCAAGAAGAGGAAATCGTTCGCCGGGAGTAACGGCAAACTCCAGGTCTTCACAAAGCTCCCGAATTCTTTTCTCGTTCATTGCCATACTGCATGAATAAATGGCGTAAATCGACAGTTTTTTTGCTCAGAGCATATCCCGCATAAGTTCTCCACCTTATTCAAGAGACCGGAAGATCTTCCTGTTGTCACTGGTGCCCTTCAAAGCAAAATGGGTTGAAGCCCCCTTTGAGTAGGGTACGAAAAAAAAACCGAAGGTGCCGAAAGTTATCACCGTCAACTCAATTCATCGATGCGGGAGTGCAGTATAAATCAGTCCGATCCCTCTCGAACAACTACTCCTCCGGGAATTCAGGTTTCCGCCGTTCCACAGCGGCTTGGTGGAAGCGAACTATTTGATCTGTACGGGGAAAATACGTAGTGAGCTCCCTCTTCACCCTGCGTATCTTGTCTTCCGATAGGA
>CAMLOB010000196.1 GCA_946481475.1 uncultured Chlorobiota bacterium
GTAGTAGACCGTAATCGTCACCGTATCGCCGATCTCCGGCATATCCGGCGGCGTAATCGTATGGCGATAGTCGGCATCCTGCGGCATTCCGATTGTTTCGTATGTGACACGTGAACCTTCGTACAGGACCGAATCGATTGCCAGATCGCGGAGATTGAATGTGAAGAGAGGAGATCGATCCGAGGTCCGGACAAGCCGGATACTGCAGACTCCCGACATCGTTTTCTGCGGTGCGGCCGTCAGGTCGAGTGTCGCATCGTAGTGGAGAACATCGAACGAGGCTGAGTCATGAGCAAGAGGATCGAACAGGGTAACCGCATGGATCCGGGCAGGATCGAACCGCAGGCTGCACCCCCAATCTTTCTCAAGTTCTTCTACCGTTGGAATCTGCGCCACCAGTCCGGTCTGTGCGGTCAACAGAACAATACCGACCAGAGCCGGAATCAGACGGCACAGGCGCGCTATCGCGGCAGGGTTGTAGTTGTTCACAAAAAGGGTCCGTTGAAGGTTTGCCATTGTTTACGAAAACGGGATTCGGAAGGAAAAAGTTACCGCACCCGGTAGGAGAGTCCAAGCGTAAATCTTCCCAGATCCGGAACATCGTTATTCTCGTCGTCTTCCCCCGCTCCCACGCCGATCGTTCCTCCCCACCTGTCGTAGAAAAAATTTCCGGCAAGATAGATGGCGCCGGGTGAGCCGGCACCCAGTTGCAGACCGAACTGTGTCCTGTCGTCCGGCGTTATCGTCATGAAGTAATAGCCCGAACCCAGAGGCCAGGCTCCTATTGAGGCCGAGTCGAGATAGAGTCTGGTGTACGGGCCGAACTCCGTCATCATCCCGAGCGTCACTCCGATCCCGAGCGTGACCTTCCCGAGAGGGAGACCGACGTTCGCCTCTCCGAGTCCTCCCAGTCCGAAGTATGATTGCGAGCCGCTCAACCCCTTGTACGTTCCGTCGATGCCGTACGAGCCGCCGTAGAGAAAGCCTCTGGCTCCGAACTTGTACCATCCCCCTCCGTTTCCCCAGGCGTAGGAGAGTTCGGTGGCCGTATTGGATTCGTTCGGATTGAACCCGCCGCTGTAGTTGACGGCGACTCCCGCGTGTTCCGCCGACTCCTTCATCGAGATCGGCGTCACCGCCGGCGGCGTCATGTCGAAGCCTCCGGGCAGATAGATCCGGCTGCATGCAGGAAACAGAAGGGTGAGGCAAAGGGTCAGCGGGCCGACAGTCGAGCGCATCATATCATATAGTGAGACAACGGTCGTGATGGATCGGTGCTATGATTTTATCTCCTTCTGCACGCGGACCGACAGGGCATAGATCGAGTTTGCATAGGCTGAGGAGGGATTGTAGCTCTTCAATGCTTTCTTGATCCGTGCGCTGTTCCCGGAACGATATCCACCCCTGCTCAGGTAGTTCGCCACTGAGTGGACGGCATCGGCCGGATTGTAGAGATCGATCTTGCCGTCTCCGTTTCCGTCAACCGCCAGACGGCGATAGGAGGAGGGGAGAAACTGTGCCCAGCCGAAGGCTCCGGCCCACGAACCGTATAGATCCCGTACGTCCCAGTGACCGGCCTTGTGAATCCGGAGCAAATGTTCAAGCTCCTTGTAGGCCCAGTCTCCCCGCTTCTGCGAGCGGCGTTTGATCCAGTCGACCTCGCTGTTGATCTGCTTCGTGCTCTTTCCCTCGGCTTTCATCTGGTCGCGGGCGTTCCGGACGTTGTCGGCCACGGCCCACGATTCGCTCATCAGGCTCATCGAGGCGTAAACACTCAGGACGTGATAGTCGCCGGTGATCGTGCCGTGGCGCGTCTCGCACCGGAGCAGAGCGGCGATCGTCTCCTTGTCGACGCCGTATTGTTTCTCGACGGCACTCAGCAGGCTGTCGTATCTGCCGATGAAGTCGACACAGGCCTTCGACGATTCGTCGGTGTCGACCCACGTGTACCAGTTGCTCTGGTCGACTTTCTTCCTCGGCTTGACCGCCACCATCTTCGGGATGTAGACGGTGCGTGCGTCGGAGAAAACCTCCCGCACATACGCCTCGTCCCAGCCATCCTTCAGAAGCCTTTGGATAACCGTTTCATAGCGCGGGTCCACACCCTCGGTGCGTTCCACAACGAAATCACTCCCCGCATCGGTCCGCACGGTATCGACCACTGCGTTGATTCGGTTGTCGGAAGTCTGGTCCTTCTCCTGCGCACAGGCGATCGTACAGAAGAAGAGAACGGGAAGAAGATATGCGAACATGCGAAGCAGAATCATCATGACGTTGGTTTGTTGTTGCTGATAACGGTCCCTGCTGTGACGAACGTATCGGATTATCTTGTCATCGTAAAGTAATGCCGCCGATCAAAAAAACTACGGAGGAGTTCCGGTTATCTGCGAACGGGAAACACGCGTGACCAGCGGACGGAAGCCCTGCCGCCGGGCCGCATCGTAGATGAAAGCGGCGTTCGACGGGAGAAGGGCATAGTCGACGGTGAAGACCGGTTTCCCCGCATCAGGATAGGCTCGGTACTGTCTGATCAGTTCCGTTGTGCCGAATCGGTCCTCCTCACTCCTGTCGTTCGGAATATCTCCCCCCTCTGCATCCTCCCACTCCTTTGCCGATATATCTCCCCGGAACCATATCTCCTCGGCCGCCACTCCGTCGATAATTGATGTATAGCCTGTCGGGTCGACATCGATCAGATAGGGAGCGTTCCGAACAAGAATGAGAAACTCCGGGTTGACCCGTCGCCCGGCATCCCGTATCTCCCTGATGAACGTCATCATGTCGACCGCCGGATCCATTCCTTTCCCCTCTGCCTCGGCCGCGATCTTCTCCAGCATGTAAACGTCGATACCGCTCAGGTAGAGACCGTCGAACCCATCCCGTGCAAGCGAGGGAACGATCCCCGTATCGGCAAGCCAGATCTGCCGCCATCGGTCGTCCCAGTAGGCCGTCGGATAGCTCCCTTCCCGTCCTTCCGGATCGGTTGTGACAAGAAACTCCGGATTTCCCGATTCGGTGTCCGTCGGCGGCTGCCAGTCATCCCGCCAGTAGTACCGCTCCTCTTCCGCTCTGCCGATATCGACCCAGGCAAGCAGGATCCGCTGTCGACCATCCGGTCCGTTTCGCAGACGGTCGATGAGACCGGCCGCGTCGAACTCCTCCATTCCCTTGATGGTCCGCGTCGGTTCCAGCACGAGCATGTCGTAGCGGGATCTCCGCAACCGATCGATGGTCTCCGCATCATCAACGTTTTGCAGCAGATACATCCACGCCCCCACCTTCGCCAGCGGACCGGTGCCGCCGGGGAAAGGGTAGGGGTCCGAAATCTTTTCCTTGCATCCTGTCAGGAAAATTCCGGTTGACAGAAGAGGCAGAAGGTATGAGTGCAGCCACATGATCGAATTCCGTAACGTGAACTGGTGGAATTCCGATGCCCGGCCGATATCAACCAGGCATACCAGGTCTGATGGGATGTTCTCGAACAGACCTGATTTACGGCACGACTTTGAATGTTCCCGACTTCACTTCATAGGTTTTTTCGCCGAACGTACTCGTTCCCTTGAAGGTAAACGTACCGACAATGAATTCCGATGTCGACTCGGTGATGATCAGCGTTCCTTCCGATGCCGGCGTCGGGTCCGGATCGAAGGCTCCGGGAGGATTGTTGTCCGCAAGGAAGTTTACCGAAACGGTAGATGGCTCTTCCGTGATCGAGTAGGTTCCCGGATCGGTGCTCGTCAGAAAAATCGTGATGCGTTCGGCCTGTCCTTTCGGTTCCTTCCAGGCGACGATCTCCTTGACGAAACCGTTCGGCAGGACCGGATCGGCGAAGGTTGTCGAGTCGGCCTCCCACGGCACGTCGTTGACGGTCATCGTGAGGCCGAAGGGAATTTCCTGCGGGTCGTTATTGGTCGGCGTATCCTCTCCGCAACCGGTCAGTGTGCCGAATGCAAAGAGTGCAAGGGTCAGAACGTAGAGGATTGATTTCATGATCGATCTGTCTGATGGTTCGTTTCGGGTTCGATAGTTTTTTTCTGATGCCCTGGTTCTCCGAAGAAGGGAATACCGGTTATTGATACTGGGCCAGTGTCTCCTGCAGTTTGCCGAGCGTCTCCTGAAAGTTCGTCAGCTTCTCCCGTTCCTTGTCGACGACCTCGGCCGGAGCGTTGGCGGTGAACTGCTCGTTTGCCAGCTTCTTTTCGGTTCCGGTGATCATCCCCCTGAGCCGTTCGATCTCCTTCTCGGTTTTTTTTCTCTCTTCCTGTACATCGATCAGACCTTCGAGGTGGACGTGAATCTCGTTCCGGCGGACGACCTCAGTCTTGGAGAGTCCCGGCTTTTCCAGTCCGGTATCGGTACTCAGGCTCTCGATCCGTCCAAGACGCTGCATCAGCGACGCCGTTCGGTTGTATACTTCCAGACTCTCTCCGCTTTCAGGGCGAATCGACACGCTGATCTCCTTCGACGGCGGCACCTGCGCCTCGCTTCGCATCCGTCTGATCGCCTCGACGGTCTCCTGCATCAGCGTGAAGTCCTGCTCGATCTCTTCGGATATGCGTTCCGGATCGGCTGTGGGGAATTCCGTGACCGAGATCGAATTCCCTTCCCCGCGTTCGGCCAGCGTCTGCCAGATCTCCTCGGTGACGAAGGGCATGATCGGGTGGAGCATCCGCAGAACCTGATCGTAGAGCCCGAGCGCGAACTGCATGATTCCTTCGGTCTCTTCGGCACTGCGCCCGCTCAGCTCTCCTTTCATTTGTTCCAGATACCAGTCGCAGAAATCGTTCCAGACGAATTCATAGATGCGCTTCGAGTAGTCGTTGATCCTGTACTCGTCCAGGTTCTGTTCAATACTTTGCAGCGTAGAGTGGAAGCGGCTGAGAATCCATCTGTCTGAATCGGAAACCGGGTGCAGGTCGCTCAGTCGGGTCGGGAAAGGGGAGGCGCTTCCGGTCCGTTCCATCCCTGCCTCATCAGCCTTCATCATCAGGAATCGTCCGGCGTTCCAGAGCTTGTTTGCGAAGTTCCGTCCGATCTCGCACGCCTCCTCGCTGAACCGGATATCCTGTCCGGTCGGTGCCAGATAGATAATGGTGAAGCGGAGAGCGTCGGCTCCGTATGTTGCGATCACTTCGAGCGGATCGGGCGAGTTGCCGAGCGACTTCGAGAGCTTCCGTCCCTGGGCATCGCGAATGATCGAGGTGAAGTAGACGTGACGGAAGGGGATCAGTTCTTTCATCTGCCGGCGCGGTTCCCCCCCGGCATTCGGTTCTCCTTGCATGAACTCCAGTCCGGCCATAATCATCCGCGCAACCCAGAAAAAGATGATGTCCGGTCCGGTCACAAGAAGATCTGTCGGATAGAACGCCTGCAGGTCTGCGTCGTTTTTCTCATCGCTTCCCCAGCCGTGGACGCTGAAGGGCCAGAGCCAGGAGCTGAACCAGGTATCGAGGACGTCTTCATCCTGACGAAGCGGAGCGTCGGACGCCAGACCGAGTTTCTCTCGCGCTTCATTCTCATCGCGGGCGGCCGTATAGCTTCCGTCCCCGGCGTAGTAGACCGGAATGCGGTGACCCCACCAGAGCTGGCGGGAGATCGGCCAGTCGCGGATGTTCTTCATCCAGTGCATGTAGGTTTTTACCCAGTGCTCAGGAGAGAAGGTGATCAGGCCCTTCTCCACCGCCTCGATTGCCGGGGCGGCCAGTTCGTCCATCCGGACAAACCACTGGTCGGAGAGATACGGTTCGATCTGCTCGCCTCCCCGTTCGGAGAATCCGACCGAGTGGACGTAATCCTCAACCTTCACGATTGCTCCGGCATCCTCAAGGAGAGCGGCGGCTTTTTTCCGGGCGGCAAATCTGTCGAGTCCGGCAAGGGGACCGGCCAGATCGTTCATCGTTCCGTCCGGATCAATTGTGTTGGGCATCGGAAGGTTGTGCCGGAGGCCGACCTCATAGTCGTTCGGATCGTGGGCCGGGGTGATCTTCACCGCGCCGGTGCCGAACTCCGGATCGACATGGTCGTCGGCGATGATCGGAATTTCCTGCCCGCCGAGCGGGACGATCACCTTCCTGCCGATCCAGTTTCTGTAGCGCTCATCTTTTTCGTTGACGGCGATTGCCACGTCACCCGGAATCGTCTCCGGTCGGGCGGTCGAGATGGAGATGTACTCATCTCCATCGACAAGTTTGTAGCGGACGGTGTAGAGTTTGTCCTGCACCTCCTTGTGGTTCACTTCCTCGTCCGACAGAGTCGTCTGGGCTGCGGGGGACCAGTTGACGATCTTTTTCCCTTTGTAGACATAGCCTTTGTCGAAGAGGCGAACGAAGACTTCCCTGACCGCTTCGTTCAATCCTTCATCCATCGTAAAGCGTTCTCTGCGCCAGTCGACCGACACGCCGAGGGCACGCAACTGCTTCAGGATGATACCACCGTACTCCTCGCGCCACTGCCAGACCCGCTCGACGAATTTCTCCCGCCCCATATCACGGAAGCGGATCCCTTCGTCGGCAAGGGCTGCAACGACTTTCGTCTGAGTGGCGATGCCGGCATGGTCGGTCCCCGGAATCCAGCAGGCCTCAAATCCGCTCATCCGTTTCCAGCGGATATAGAGGTCCTGAATCGTGTTGTTCAGCACGTGTCCCAGCGTCAGCATGCCGGTGACGTTCGGCGGGGGAATAACGATGGTGAAGGCCTCTTTCGCTCCTTCACCGACTCGATCCGCTTCGGCGTTATACAGGTTGTGTTGGTACCAGTAGGTATACCATTTCTTCTCCGCCTCTGCCGGCTGATATGCTTTCGATAGTTCTGCCATAACGTACTGCGATGCCACGCATCGGGTTGCCTGAAAAAGTTATCGTCGATGTGGTATAAAAACGGGACGTGATTCTTCGGAGCACATCCCGGATAATTACATTGTCTGTGCGAAGAGAAACGTGCGGTTGCCGAAGTGAGTCAGTTTGATGAAACGCCTCTTCTCCGACCTGCAGATCTCCGTCGACAGACATCCGTCAAAAAGAAAGGGGGAAGATACGGAACGCCTCAAAACAAACAGTCCGGA
>CAMLOB010000197.1 GCA_946481475.1 uncultured Chlorobiota bacterium
CACGCGAGGTCTTCCGGGCGCAGCTTGAGCTTTGCCGCAAGCACGGGTTCCCATCCTATCTTGCCGTCTTCAAGCGTCATCGCCCGGATGAATTTCTGATGTCGCATGCGCTTGACGGCTATTCGCTCGCGCTCGATTTCAAGATCACCCGACGGAATCGCCGGGCCGTCCGGAAACTGGCCGAAGAGATGAACGAGATTGTGCTGAGAGGAGGAGGGCGTTTCTACTTCGCGAAAGACAGCACACTCCGTCCGGAAGATGCGCGACGATTCCTCGGGGATGAGGCCCTGGCGGAATTCGTCCGGATCAAGCATCGTCTGGATCCGCGCGGTCTGCTGGAGACCGATCTTGCAAAACGGTTGTTCGGCTCGCAGAACCGCACACAGGGCTCCTGAACCGGCGGCACTGCGATGCGTTCTTTATCGAACCCATACGCTGCAAGCGACACATTTTGCATATTCGCTCCATGAGGTCAATCGTCAACCATTCCGTGGAGGCTCCCGTGGTTTCTCGTCTGCTTATCCGATTCATTCCGATACTCCTGCTTGTTTTCTCCAGATCGATTGCAACGGCCGAGACGATTCACGTCGGTTCCGGCTATCCGTACGGTACGGTGTCGAGTGCGGCAGAAGATGCGGGGCCGGGAGATACGATCCTCGTCCACGGCGGGGTCTACGGCGGCGGAGAATTCATCGAAGGATTGCAGGGGAGGAGGGATGCCTGGATTGTTATTGCTGCGGTTCCCGGAGAAGAAGTCGTCTTTGAGGGGGGGACCGAAGCCTGGCATCTGAGCGATGTGGCCTGGCTCTATATCCGTGGATTCGAGTTCAGGGGACAACGTGGGAACGGTGTGAACATCGATGACGGCGGCAGCTATGATACGCCGTCTCACCACATTGTGATCGACGAATGCCGGTTCCGCGATATGGATGCATCGGGAAACAACGATCTGCTGAAGCTCTCCGGACTCGATTCGTTCGAGATTCAGGATTGCATATTTACTAATGGAGCCGGCGGCGGAAGCGGTGCGGACATGGTCGGCTGTCACTACGGACTGTTCACATCCAACCGGTTCGAGAACATGGGGAGCAATGCGATACAGGCGAAGGGGGGGACGCAATTCATCCGGATCGAGCGAAACGTTTTTCTCCACTGCGGCCAACGTGCCGTCAATCTGGGGGGCTCCACGGGACTCGAGTTTTTCCGACCGATCGACGCTCCGTTCGAAGCGGCCGATCTTCAGGTCTACGCCAACGTCTTCGTCGGCTCGGTTGCTCCGATCGCATACGTCGGCAGCGTCCGGGTGGATGTGACCAACAATACGATCTGGCTGCCGGAGAACTGGGTGCTCAGAATCCTTCAGGAGACGGTCGACCCGAATCGCTTCCTCTCATGCGGCGACAACATCTTCCGGAACAACCTTGTCGTGGTCGACAACAGTCGGTCGCGTGATGTGAACGTCGGACCGAACACCCGTCCGGAGTCGTTTCTTTTTACCAATAATCTGTGGTACAATCTGGACGATCCGGACTGGGAGGGACCTGATCTGCCGGTGCCGGAATCGAACAGCGTTATATCGGAGGATCCGTTGCTTGCCGATCCGGAGCGGTTTAACATGATAATTTCTCTCAACAGTCCGGCGGTCGGGGCCGGAGCGCCGGTCGAGTTGCCGGAGCGGGATTTTCTCGGCAACAAGTACCGTGCTGAGAGATCGATCGGTGCGGTTGAGGGGAATCCTCTTCTTACCGATGGAGTTCCGGATGGTGCAGTCAATTCCTCCGGAGCGGTCGTCCGCATCTATCCGAACCCGGCAAGCGGGGATTGCCGGCTTGCCCTGAATCTTCCGGATGAAACGCCGGTCAGAGTTCGATTGTTCGATCTGAGAGGTAAACTGCTGGGAACGATCTTCGAGGCCGGGATGAGCAGGGGAGAGCATACCGTACCCATTGTCCTCCCCGGCGAAGACGGCATCTACACATTGCAGGTGGAACTGACCGACGATGTCCTGACGACACAGGTCGTCCGGTTGCGAGGGGGAGATGAGTGACGTGAAGAGTCGAGCGGCAAATCATGGCGGAGGGGAACCGACCGAACGACTCGCCGCGACCTGTGCGGTCATCGTCAACTATCAGACACCCGATCTTCTCGAAGGGGCGGTCCGCTCGTTCAATCAACACTATCCGAACGTGCCGACCATTGTCGTCGACAACGGATCGCAGGACAACTCCCGCGAAGTCATCACACGGTTATGCGATGAACTCGAATCGGTCAGCGCCGAGTTCCGGACCGACAATGCCGGCCACGGTCCGGCAATGCACGACGTGATCGCCCGGAACGAGTACGAGTTCTACTTTTTTCTGGACAGCGACACGATCACGCATGAGGGGGGATTCCTTGAGAAGATGCTGGCCTTCTACGCCGATCCTCTGGTCTACGGGGTCGGCAAGGTTGCACCGTTCAACCGACGGGGATTCCACGACGAAGAGGAAGGAGTGCCGATGCTGATCGCCGCCTACATGCTGATCCGCTCGTCGATCTACCGGACGCTCCCTCCGTTCGAACATCACGGTGCTCCGGTCGCGCGGAATTTTTATGAGGCGGGGAAGAAGAACTATCGAATGCAGGATTTCGATATTGATCGATTTATCGACCACCTGCACCAGGGGACCGTCTCCAGATTCGGATATGGACTCGGACTGAAAGGAAAGCTCAATTATCTGCTGAACAAACTGGGATTATGAGAGGATACGTTCGGTTGACCGGTCTCTTCTTCTGTCTCCTGCTGACCGCTGCTGCCGGCAACGGCTGCAAGGAAGGGTGCGACGGCGTCGTCTGCGCACCGGCCCCTCCGGCGCTGGTGGTGACGGTGGAAGATACGCTTGCGGTGATCGACACCGTCACGCGATACGACACGACGCTGATGGATTCGGTCCGCGTTCCCGACACGACCATCACAACCGTTCCGACCTTTGAGGCGACCGTGACGCTCCATCCGGTGTCGGGCGATGCTGTCCAGTCATCGGTCCGGACGCTCGATCCGGTGTCGGTCGACACAACCTACGTCCTCACCGATCCTTCCGGACTCGCCCACACTGACTATGCCCTGATCGCCCGGCGGGGAGATCGGGCCGATACGTTGACGGGACTGACGATAAGAACGGTGGAGGGGTGTTGCGGGTATGATGTGATCGGGGTGTATACGATGAAGTTGCCGGAGTAGGAAAAATGATTCTTCCCCTGAACAAAGAAAAACGTCGCTACGGAAATTTCCATAACGACGTTCAACGTGGAATGTGGGCGGTGAGAGATTCGAACTCCCGACCCTCTGGGTGTAAACCAGATGCTCTGAACCAACTGAGCTAACCGCCCGGGCAATCACATAAGGGGGGCAAATATAGCGGCTATCACAAAGAGCCCACACAAAATATCTGTGAAGGGTTGCAAACAAACCGCCATTTCACCTTCTTCCACTCCCGCACTCTCAAACCCAGTCACCAGGAACTCTCAACTCTACAAACTCCCCAACTCTCAATGTGGAGATGGCGGGATTCGAACCCGCGTCCGAAGAGCGACTCGTGAGGCGTCTACGCTGCATAGTCAATCTATTTAAGTCTCGTCCGCCGTCATCCCGATTGACGGGGCCTCGGGCGGACCAGTGGATAAAATCTCGTCCGCGGAACCTCCACTCGTTCCGCCGACCAGTCTGTCTGAAATCGACACCCGCCTCGGAACCGACAGACAGATTCCGGGCGGATGCTCGCCGGGTTAATTACGCAGCGAGACGGTACTCGTATGAGTCCGCACTTACAGTTCGCTCATTGTGGGGTAACGCACCCAATGAGCAGGTGCGACAGCGCAACCGCACGACATCTTCTCCCCGTCGAAACCAAAGCATCCCCATGTTCGTGCTCCTTCGTGATTTGTGCTTCACTTGTGTATGTGCAGACTCTGTCAGATGAAGAGCACCACAAAGACACTAAGGACACAAAGAGATCACAAAGGGTTGTCAAGGTACAAAGAACCGGACATCTGACGAAGTTCTCCCCGTTGAATTTTGTTTTTTCGTACATCCTCTTTCCGATCACTTCTTTGTCGCCTGATGCCGATTCAGTACATTCGGTGATCTTTCTTGAAGTAGAACTTTACAGCAGGGGACAACCGCTCAGATGCCTACCAGTGGAGTGACCGAGTCGGGACTGAAACGACTCGTGGAATATGATTTCTTACCGGAAACACTTGCGGATCGACTGATTCAACTCGGCCTTGAGGTCGATTCGTTCGATGATCGGGGTGAAAAACTCAACGGCTTTATCGTCGCCGAGGTTCTGGAGAAGAACCCGCACGAAAATGCCGACAAGCTTTCGGTCTGTACGGTCTCAACCGGCTCCGGCGACCCGGTGACGGTCGTCTGCGGTGCGCCGAACGTGGCCGCAGGGCAGAAGATTGCCTTCGCTCCGGTCGGCACGGAAATCCCTGCGGCCGGCTTTACGATTGAGAAGCGAAAAATCAGAGGTGTCGTTTCCGAAGGGATGATCTGTTCGGAGCAGGAGCTCGGTCTTGGTGAAGGGCATGAAGGCATCCTCGTCCTTTCGCCGGAGTTGACGCCGGGGACTCCCTTGTCCGATCTGTTCGGCGACGTCATCTACAACGTCGAGGTGACTCCGAACCGGGGCGATTGCCTCAGCCATCTCGGCGTCGCCCGCGAGATCTCGGCGATCACCGGCAATCCGGTCACTCTTCCGGATGCCGATCCTGTTGAAGGAGAGGAGACGACGGTCGACCTTGTTTCGGTCGAACTTCAATCCCCCGAACTCTGTCCCCGCTACGCCGCTCGTATCGTCAGAAACGTGAAGATCGGGCCATCTCCGCTCTGGCTGCAGGATGCATTGAAGAAAATCGGCGTACGACCGATCAACAACGTGGTCGACATTGCAAGCTACGTGATGTTCGAGACCGGGCATCCGCTACACGCCTTCGACTACGATCAGGTAACCGGAAAGAAGATTATTGTCAGGGGTTCGGTTTCCGGTGAGAAGTTCACGACACTCGACGGCAAGGAACGGGAACTGCCGGAAGGGGCGTTGCTGATCTGCGATGCCGAACGTCCGGTGGCGATAGCCGGTGTTATTGGTTGAGATTATTCGGAGTTCACCGATTCTTCATCGAACGTACTGATCGAATCGGCCTGGTTCGATCCTTCATCCATCCGCAGAACGGCCCGTGCGCTCGGGCTTTCCACCGATGCAAGTTATCGTTTCGAACGGGGAGCCGACATCGGGATTCTGGAGTATGCCGTCAACCGGGCTGCAAGCATGATGGCTGAAATTGCGGGAGGAACGGTAACGAAGGGGATTGTGGACGAGTATCCGACTCCGCACGTTCCGACAAAGGTCGATCTTCGCTTCAGTCGGACCGACGGGATTCTGGGACTGGCAATTGAGCCGGAGCGGCAGATTGCGATTCTCGCATCGCTAGGATTCGAGGTGCTTGATCTCCAGGATGAGAGCGTCCGTCTTGGCGTGCCGAGCTGGCGAACGGATGTGACGGGGGAGATCGACCTGATCGAGGAGATCGGCCGGGTTAACGGTTACGGAGAAATTCCGGCCGACCCACGTGCCATGATCGGATCGTTTGCGGAGGTGGAGCCGTTGCAGGAGACGATCGCCGGAACGCGGCGGTTCTTTGTCGCCAACGGTTTTTCCGAGGTTGTCGCTCCGAACCAGACCGATCCGGAATCGGCACAACGTTACGGGAAGGCGATTGAGCTGCGGAATGCGCTCGGACTGGATACATCGTTTATGCGAACAAATCTGTTGCCGGGGCTGGGGCGCATCGTTGGCCTGAACCAGCGCCGTTCACGTCCGAATCTGCGGCTCTTCGAGATCGGCAAAGCCTTCCGGGAGGGGAGAGAGGGAGAGGGAACGATTCCGGGGATTGTCGAGGTGGAAGAACTTGCCCTTGTCCTGACCGGGGCCGGAGAGCCGACCGCCTGGGACAGGAGGGAGTACCAGACCGATCTTTATGATCTGCGGGGCATCATCGATCGCTATCTGGACCATCTCGGTGCACACCGCCGGGATTATCGCCCGGTGGAGGAAGAACGCTGGGGGATCGGGCAGCCGGCTCTTGCCCTGTATGTCGATGATGTCGAGATCGGGAGGCTGGGGCCGCTGGATGAGTGGATCTGCAGTCGCTACGATCTGATCGGTTGTCCTTCCGTCCTTCTGCTGGATCTGGAAAAGCTGAGCGGATTGAAAGGCAGTACGCCGCAGTATGTCCCTCCATCAAAGTATCCGTCGGTTGACAGGGATATTTCCCTTGTCCTTGATGCGGGGCTTGCAAATGCACAGGTAGAAGAACGCATTGTAGAGTTGGGGGGGGAGTTGCTTCAATCGATCCGGTTGTTCGATCTCTATCAGGGGAAAGGAATTCCGGAAGGAAAGAAGTCTTTCAGCTACTCCCTTGTCTTCGGCTCCGGAGAGCGGACACTTGAAGATGAAGAGGTAGAGAAACAGGTCGGCGAGATTATTGCCGGTCTGGCGAAGTCGTTCGGAGCGGAACTTCGTTCCTGAGAGGATGGAGACACGTCAAACAGTAGATCAAACGGGGCGGAATATGGATCGGCATCAGGAAGAAATCGTCAGAGCATTCGAGCGACTTCACCGCTCGGTTTCGCTCGTCAGTGAGCGTATCGTTGCGCTTGGTCGCGACAGAGAAATGCTGCTGGAACGGATCGGCGAGCTCGAGGCGATCAACCTCGAACTCGAATCCCGGATCGCTCAACAGTCCGACGACGAAGCCCGGATGGGGCGTCGTCTCCGCGAACTGGAAGGAGAAGTGGAACAACTTCAGGCAGAGCGGCAGAGGTTGCTTGACGAGGCGGAGGCCGTGAGAGTCACGGCAACCGAAAAAGAGCATATCTCACTCGAGCTGCAGAAGGAACTTGATGCGCTTCGGATGCAACTGGAGCAGGTCCGACAAGAGCAACGTCAGGCCGGTGATGTGCAAACTCGTGTCGTTGAACTCGAGAGAATGCTGGAAGAGGAGAAGGCATCCGGTG
>CAMLOB010000198.1 GCA_946481475.1 uncultured Chlorobiota bacterium
GGTAAGGGTCAGCCGGTGAGCCTGTTCCACCGGCACCTTGATCCACTCCTCCCCGTCATAGCGATAGACCTCGCCGGTCTGTGCTCTGATGTAGAGGTAAGCTCCTCGACTTCCAATCTCGCTGATCGTCATCGGCTCGGGGAGATCTCCGCTGATGTTTGTCCAGACTTCACCGTCAGTACTGCGGAAGACTTCGGCTCCGCTTGCCCCATAGAGATGACTCTCACCGGCGGCAATGCTGAACAGGCCGGAGGTACCGGCCGACGATTCTCTCCCCTCCCGCTCGAACCGGGGCGTCAGCGTCTCCCACGTCTTTCCCTCATCTTCCGAGCGAAGCACATCGGTTCCGTAGGAAGCGGTGACATAGATCGCTCCCCCGAAGAACTCCGGCTGGTTGCTGAAGTTCGGTACCGTCCCGATTTCCTTCCACTCCGTTCCATCGCTCGATTTCAGAAGCGCCGCATCATGCTGGAATGTCGGATCATCCCGCAGGAGATAGAAGCTCCCATTATACTCCAGAGGTCCCTGTCCCTCCACATCGAGTATCTCCCACGTCACACCACGATCGACCGAGCGGAGAATACGTCCCTGATACTGTGCTATGAGCACCCCCTTCTGCATTGCCCACATGTCTCCGGTTCTGACGGCCGGATGACGCTCGACATCCGGAAACGATCCGATCCGTTGCCATAGCTCTCCTTCCCGACGATACACGTCGGCGCCGATCGCCGCCAGCAGCAGTCCGTCACCGGCAAACACCCCGGCAACATTTGCTCCGGCCGGTCCCGAGGTTTGATGCCACTGAGCCGAAAGAGGTATCCCCCCGGCCAGGCATAGCGCTCCTGCCAGAACAATCGCAGCAAGAGTTCGTCCCGGCAATCTCCTCCCGGTAATTCTTCGCTTTGCATGTTTCATACTCATTTCTCCAGTACGTTGAGTGTTGTGATGGTCTTCTCTGTTCTTTCTTCCGGCCTCCCGATTCCGGAATCCCGGAAAGCCGCCACTCCCGTTGCGGAATTTCGCTGCACGTCTTTTTTCGCACACAACGGGACAACAGCCGATCATATACTTCCACCAGTATACTTCTGCCCCCTTAACGTTTTCTGAACGTCCGCTTCCGCCCAGAGCATCGGCGACACCGGCAGCAAACCTGCAGCACCTGCCTTAACGTTGTCTTAACGCTTGTGCTTGTTTTTCCCCTCGGGAACAAAACCGTTCGGCATGTTGTCATGTACTTCGATTCGGCATTCCCGGCGTTATCGACTGACCGGGTCGATCCGACAAAGGGGGAGGCATTTCCGAGACGACCATCCAACGAGACCTGATAACAATTCCGATGCATAAAGAGACGACTGCGGAACCGGGGACCCGGAATCCTCAGGTCAACAAGGAGATCATCGCAATCGACCGACTGAACGCCCACGCCTGGCACATCCGGTCATTCGATCAGGACCTGTCGGAACAGGAGGGATTGGAAGGACTGAGACGATCGGAGAAGATCGACTACCTCCGCGGCATCGCCTCTGCGCTGACGACACTGGCCTACAACGACATGCGCCATGCCCGCTATGCCGAAGGAAAGGAGAAGGGAGAACGGGGACTGGAACTTCACCGGCGCGCAGGAAATCGTGAAGGAGAGGGATGGAGTCACTTCATGCTGGGCGTCCTCAGCCGGTGGACAAACAGTCTGGAAGAGGGCGTCGAGCATTACGACAGGGCAATTGAAATCGCCGGGGAGATCGGACGGGAAGAGATCAAGGCCTTTGCGCTGAACGGCCTCGGGAACATCTTCCATCACAAGGGGAAGATTGCCGCAGCCCGGGACTACTTTACCCGGTGCCTGGAGGCGGCCATGCGGGCAAATGATCCCGAAGGGACCATACTCGGACATTTCGGTATCGGTACCACTTGGCTGGAACAGGGGAACTACGACGAAGCGATCCGGCAATACAGGATGGGGGAGGAAATCGCCCTGCGGATAGGGCACCGATCACTGCAACACACACTGACGGAGGGCCTGTCGACAATTCTGCGTTACAGCGGAGACTTTGCAGGAGCACTCCGATACAAGCTGGAAGCGGTCCGCTGGGAGGAGAGCCGGAAGGAATGGCGCCCCCTTCTCGGATCGTACCTCGGCATCGCCGATATCTATCTCTCTCTCGGGGATTACGGTCTTGCGCTGGAAACCCTGCACGACGGACTCGGCAAGGCATGGGAACATGGTCTGCAGGATCTGGAAGGGATGTTCAACCTTCGCATCGGGATTCTCTACGAGGCGGTCGGCGAGAACGCCTATCCGGTGGAATACTACCTGCGGGCACTCAGCCTTGCGGAACTGACCGGGGACTATCTCGGCATCATCTCCGCCCTCTTCTATCTGGGCCGTCTGTACAGACAGAAAGGAGATATTCCGAAAGCCCTTGCCTACTACTTTCGATGTCTGCGGATGGGAGAAGAGAATGACTTCGCCGAGGCGATTCGCTCCTCCCTCCAGGCAATCGGCAACGCCTATCTTTCGATGAAGCGGTATGAGGAGGCCCGGGACTACTTCCACCGGAGTCTGGCGGTAGCCGAAGAGACCGGGGACAGTGCCGGTCGCGCCCGGACCGCCTATGCACTCGGCGTCTTCGAGATGAATGCCGGGAACCATGATCGGGCGGAAGACCTTATGCTGCAAAGTCTTGAATTTTTCAGGAATGCCGGAGACCGGGAATATCAGCTCCATGTCTTCAAACATCTGATCGAGCTGGCGAAACTGAGTGGGGCGGAACCTGAGGCGAGACGGTATCATCAGGAACGCCAGGACCTGAGCCGTTCGATCTTCTCCTCCGAAGCGACGCGGCGCGTACGCTCGCTGATCGCCGGTCTTGAAGCATCCCACGCCCGACATGAAGGGAAACGCCTCGGCCTGGAGGATGAGGATCTGCAACGGATTGACGATATCAGCAATGAATGGTCCCCTCTCTACGCCGAGTCCCCCGGCGCGCTGGTCGAACCGGGGCAGCGGAACGAGTCGGCAGGACCGACAGCCGTTGCGCCGGAAGATCCGGCGAGCACTCCGGCAATGATCGACATCCGCACGTTCGGCGCGTTCCGGGTGGAGCAGAACGGTACGGAGGTTCCACGAACCGCGTGGCAGAGAAAACGGGCACGCGATCTGTTCAAACTGCTGCTGATCCGCCATCGCTCGGTGGTCACCGTTGCCGAAATCGAGGAGAGTCTGTGGGGACGACCGATGGAGAAGATCGAGTCGCTTGTGTTGAACGCCGTCTCCCACATCAGACGCGCGCTCAGCCTGCAGGCCGAACGCCGCGATCGCCTCCCCTCCCTCGTCCGCAACGGCGACGGGTATCTGCTGGATCTGGGGGATGATCTGAGGATCGACTTCGTTCTCTTTCAGGAACTGATCGTCGCCGCCCGCCGAAGTGAAGGGGCAGAGGAACGGAAGGAGCTCTACACGAAAGCTCTCGACCTGTATTACGGCCCCTTTCTTGCTGAGGAAACCTATGCCGAGTGGACCGACAACCACCGGCGTCTGCTGACCGATGCCTGGTTCGAGGCGGCGGAATATCTTGCACGTGACGAACTCCGCTCCGGTCGGTACAACAAGGCAACCGCCCATGCCAGAGAGATTCTCGGCCGGGAAGGGACAAGCGAAAGCGCCTGGCAGGTTCTGCTGCAGAGCCTGACGCATCTGGGACGGCACGGCGATGTGCTTGCCGAATACGAGCGTTGCATCCGGATCTACCGCAAGGAGCTTGATGAGGATCCGCCAACCCGCCTGCGGGAGATCGCCGCGAGGAATTCAGCGGCAGATTCATCGTGATGGCACAGCCGGAAGAATCCTCTCTCTCCTTACCATCCATTTCGTCCTACCGTCCGAGCGCGACCGGAACTATCCGGGCAAAGCCCTCCTCCCCGACCACCCGGACGAAGTAGAGGCCGGCGGCCAGTCCATCGGTCAGGAAGTCAATCCGTGTCTCTCCTTCGGGGAAAAAGCCCTCACGCACCAGCGCAGCTTCCCGCCCCAATTCGTCGTGCAACGATATCCGAAGGGGACCCCCGCCGTCAGGGAGATCGATCAGAATCGTCCCCCGATCGGTCACAACGTTCGGCAGAACCCGTATCCCCACCCCTTTATCTCCAACAATCACATCCGGATCGACGGCCGAACCGCTCGGCACCAGTTCCACCGAATACCAGATCGTTCGGGTCTCTCCCTGATCGATCGTCACCCGATAGTCGGCTCCCACCTTTGTCCCCTGCAACGGTTCTCCCCACGGCATCCCCTCTTCGTCAAGCGGCTGCAGGATCACGTCCTTGACATCCCCCCCGACCTTGAACTCAAGTTCGACGCGAACCGGATCCAGCAGCATCGGGCCTTCCCCCCACGTACCGGCCGTCGTCGTGTCATCCCAGCTCCATCCGGTCGGCTCGGTTCGGGTCACCACCGTCAGAAGGGAGCGCCCCGGCTTGTTCAGTTCTTTTTCCGGATCAAGCGGAACCCACAGAATCGTCGCGGTCTCGTTCAATGAAAACGCGTTGATCTCAAGCAGATCAAGATCGATTCCTCCCGGACGATTCAGCAGACCGGAAACCCCCTGCACACGAGGTGTATTGACGCTCATCGTTCCGCGGGCGACCTCCCACCGGATCTCCCGCGTATCGCTGTTCACCTCTCCGTCGGACTGCGCCGGGAAGGAGAAGTCGTTGGCCTGCGTGAACGTTTCGGCATCGAGCGAATCGACCACCAGCCGGAGGATGGTCGCGGCAAAGCCGTTTACGCCTCCCGGCACTCCGTAGGCCCCCCAGTTTCCGGCAAAGCGGGGAAGGAGATCAATCTGTTCTGCGGTATGCTGCAAGCGAATTGTGGTGCGGGCCGGAGCGATGAGACCGTGACGGATGATCTGCGAGACGGCCGGCATCATGCCGGAAACGACCGGATTGTTCCGCATCGAATTCCAGTCGGCACTGTCGATATAATCGCGCCGGTTGTCTCCCCGGTCCTCATCCCACGTGTCGAAGATGAAGCCGTCCCAGTCCTGCAGAAGGAGATAGGCCGGATTCTTAAGCATCGACTCGGCCTGGTAGCGATTCGGAAAAGGGGAACCGAAGGAAGTGATCAAAGGTTTGCGGGCCCGGGCAAACATCGTGTGGTTGTAGAGTGCTCCGGCCCAGGTCTGGCGAAGCGGAGAGTAGTTCCGCACAAGCCATCTCCCGTTTTCGCTCCCGACCCAATCCCACCCCTGGGCCGACATTCCAAAATCCATCTCCTGCTGTGCGGCCACATCCATCACCGTGCTTGCCCAGATATGCTCCGAACCGCTGATCGGCTGCCGGGCGCCGATGCTGTCGCGCACGAAGCGTTTCAGATCGGAGAAGTAATCTTCGTCAAGTTCCCGGTAGAATTCGTACTGATCGATAAACCGTCGGGACGATAATCCCGGATTCTCTCCCCAGGGGTTCCGGGCCACCGAGTAGTTCTCCAGAGACTCTCCGGGAAGTATCCCGACCGGAGCGACTTCCTGAAGCCGGATGTCGTCGATGACAAGTTCTCCCTCCTTGTCTCCGTAGAAAAAATACAGGCTGGTGGTTACATTGCCGTTATCCACCGGTATCAACAAGAATGCTTCATGTTCTTCCCACCACGGATTGATCTGCCGGGCCTCGTTGAAGCCGGGCGATAATCCTCCCTGGGCGGCAAAGAGTGCAAGGCGCAGGATCCGTCCGTCCTGATTGCCGCACTTCGCCCTGAACGACAACCGGTAGATCCTGTTGAATTCCAGACCGACAGTCTGCCACATATAGGCATCGTAGACGTTTGCCTTCCCATCACGCACACGAAGGGTCAGGGCCTCCGCTCCGTCCGGGACGCTGTCCCGTGTCAGGATCGGGAGGACGGAGAGACCGTTTCCGGCATTGAAGCTCCACTCCCGGTCCCACTCCTGGCTCTCCTCAAAACTTCCCCCCTTCACAATATTCGGGTACCCCCCTTCCGGCGGAACAACGTTCCAGCGATCGGCAAGGGTGGCCGTCCCTCCGTATTTCTTCCGGAGCCAGTCGTTGTAGAGCGTATCGACCCGACGGGTATGCCGCCGGTTCAGCAGAGAGACGCCGGGATCGTAGATGTCATAGGCAAGCCGGTGGAACGTGTTCATTGCCCGGCGGTGGAGAATCTCCACCATCGCCACGGCCGGTTCTTCCCTGTATGAAAGACCGGTAAACGGATTGACGTGATTCAGCAACTCCCGGGCGACATGTTTGTGGGCGGACCGGGCCTGCGGATAGATGAACTGCAATCCCTGCCCCAGCCACGGAACCGTATCCAGCACTCCCTCCCCGAATCCGTCTTCCGGACGGGGGGCACGGGCAGAGAGAAGAGTCAGGGCAGTATAGATGCCGTTCCGCTTGAGTTGATAGACAAACCAGTCGAATCGTCGCGCCTGGTCCGGAGCAAGCGACCGGAAGCCGTCGGCCGGATTCAGGATCGAGGCCGGAGCGGCCCAGTCGTAGGAGAAATCCATATAGCGGAAGCGGACGAGATTCACGCCAAGCTTCCGCAGTCGGCGCGCCTCGGCAACTGCATTCAGACTATCGGGAAAACAGGCCGTACTGCCGATCGTCACCCCGACGAACCGAACGGGCGTCCCGTCCTCGAACTCCAGATTTCCCTCCTCGTTTGTCCGAAGGAATCCATGCGTTCCGGCCGGACCGTCGGGAAGGCCGGGAAGATAGGGACTCGATGCCGTGTCGAGCGGATCGGCCGAAAACGGGAAGCCGTTTTGAATGCCGATATTCTGTGCCCACAACGTTTCGGCAGCAATGCAGAGAAGGAACGGCAGCAGGCAGACGGTACTGAAGAGGCGGATCATGAGAACCTCCGGATCAATCTGAGCGGTTTCAGGACATCGTACGCGAAGAGAATCGGACCGCAGATATGAAATGAGACGGAAACCGGTACAGAGATACACTGTTCCTGCGGGACTCTTCACCGAACCGGAATATAAGAGGAAAGACTCCCGCTTCCGAATCAGACCTGGTGTAACATCCCCGG
>CAMLOB010000199.1 GCA_946481475.1 uncultured Chlorobiota bacterium
CGCTCACAGCTGACCGACGAGATTTTCGATTTGCGAGTGACGAATGTCGAATGCACCAAGCTTCGCACCTGAAATCGGATAGCTCACGGCTGAAAGCTGACCGCTCACAGCTGACCGACGAGATTTTCGATTTGCGAGTGACGAATGTCGAATGCATCAGACTTCCCCGCCCATTATTCAAAGTTGACAGCCGGCTACTCGAAGCTGACAGCTCAAAGCTCATAGCTGACTCCTCACCCCCCCCTCTTTCACAAATCCCGAATATCCCGTAGGTTGCCCACGGCTGGCTGGTTCGATAAACATGTGTGGTCTGTTATGAAAACGCTCGGTCCCTCTTTCTCCGTTGCGTTGCTTGCGGCTCTGTCGGTGACGGGGCTCTGCGCACAGGAACGCCTTCTCTCCGTCGGTCCTTCCCGGACGGATGCCCTTCGTCTCTATCTCGACTGCAGTTCCTGCTGGGAGTCTCACATCCGATCGGAACTGACCTACGTGAACTATGTTCGCGATCCGGCCGATGCCCAGGTTCACCTGCTGATTACGACGGAACCGACAGGGTCGGGGGGGAAGGAGTATACGCTCGTGATGATCGGTCGCGAACGTTTCGAGAGAGCGGATGATACGTTGCGCTTTGCTCTGTCCGAGACGGCTACCGAGGAGGAACGCCGGACGATGCTGCTTCGCTATCTGAAGATCGGTCTGATGCGCTACGTTGCCCGGACGCCGATGGCCGAACTGCTTGAGGTCAGCTACCGGAGTTCGGCGAGCGGAACGTTTGCCGAGCCGAAGGACGATCCGTGGGATAGCTGGGTCTTTGCTGCCGGACTGATCGGAAATATCTCGGGAGAGACTTCCTCGAATTCCATTTCACTGAGCGGCAATCTTTCGGCCGAGCGGGTGACGTCCGAATGGAAAACGGAACTTCTCGCCACGCTGGGATATTCGGAAAACAACTTCAGGATCGATCCCGCGACCACCATCTCCGGTATCTCCCGAAGTTACGGCGCTTCCGGACTGGTGGTGAGATCTCTGGGCGATCACTGGTCGACCGGCGGCATCTTCTCCGCCTCCTCCAGCACCTACGGAAATGCCGCCCGCACGCTGATTGCAGCCCCTGCGCTGGAATACAATCTCTTTCCCTACCATGAATCGACACGCCGACAGTTCCGGATCCTCTATCGTCTGAATCTGATCTCTGCCCTCTATCGCGAGGAGACGATTTTCGATAGGACCGAGGAGGTGCTTCTGTCGCAGTCGCTTTTTGCCGGACTGGAGTCGCGGCAAACCTGGGGATCGATTGCCGTGAGCCTGAACGGTTCGCATTACTTCCACGATATCAGCAAGTATCAAACCGATCTCACTGGACGGTTCGACGTCAGAGTGGTACAGGGACTCAGCCTCACTCTTCTGGCAAACGTCGCTCTGATTCGTGACCAGCTTGCGTTGCCGAAAGCCGGAGCCACACAGACGCAGATCCTTCTCCGTCAGCAACAGCTCGCCACCAACTTCAGCTACTCCACAAGTTTCGGTCTCAACTACCGCTTCGGTTCGATTTTCAATAATGTCGTGAATCCGAGGTTTGAGTAGGGGGAAGTTCGTAGAGTGAGAGAGTGGATGGGTGTGGGAGTACAAACCCCGCAGGGGGCAAAAACCTTTGCCCCCCGCCGGAATTCCTGTACCTGCACGTGATCGCCATTCCTACCCCTGTCGGGACCACACCCGATCGATGTCATCTCACCTTCTTGACGACCTGGACATCGCCGAACCTGTCGAGTTCTTCCCGCACCTGTTCGGCATCGCCGGCCACGACAACGGTCATCTCCTCCGGTCGCAGAAGGCGGCTTCCGACCTCCAGCAATCGCTCGGCGGTCAACATCCGGGTCTGTTCGATGATGTTGCCGTAGTAATTTGCCGGAAGGTTATGAAGGGCGATCGTGGTGACCATGTCGGCAATCTGTTCCGGCGTTTCCGATGCCAGCGCCTGGCGTCCGCTGATATATCCCTTGACCAGAGTCAGTTCCTCTTCGGGAACCGGTTCGGATGCGATGCGCTCAAGTTCGCCGAAGATCGCCCCGAGCGTCTCGGCGACACGGTCTCCCCGCACCGACGTGCCGACGGCGATCATGCCGGGATCGATCGTCCCTTCCACATAGGACCACGCTTCATAGGTGTATCCCATCGATTCTCTCAGCAAGGTGTTCAGACGACTGTTGAAGTAATCACCGAGAAGTGTGTTCAGTGTGCGCAGGGGGATCATGTCGGGATCTGTCCGGGGGAGTCCGATCCGTCCGACCCTGATTGCGGTTTGGGCGGAGCCGGGACGGTCAATGACGAGAATTCTGCGGGGTGTCGGGGACAGGGAGGGCAGGGGGGTGAGGGGGACCGAGGGGGGGCCGCTCCACTCTCCGAAATAATCTTCCAGCACTCCTCTGATAGCCTCCGGGGTAATATCTCCGGCCGCAACGAAAAAAGCATTCTCCGGCGTCAGATGGTTCCGGTGGAAGTCACGGCACGCCTCGATGGTAAGGTGCGGAATCGACGCTTCATCCCCCTCGATCGGGTGGCCATAGGGAGATGATCCGTAGAGTGCGCGTCGCAGTGCCGTTCCGGCAAGCCAGTCCGGATCCGATCGGTTCTGCCGCAATGCCGCCAGCTTATGTTTCCGTTCCCGCTCCAGATCTTCCGGATCGAAGAGGGGAGCGCGGACCATATCGGCGGCCAGGGGGAGGGCTTCCGGAAGGAAGCGGGTGAGCGTGTCGAGTTCCAGTCGGATGATGTCACGACCGGCGTCCGTGCCGAGATCGGCGCCGAGACGCTCCACGGCATCGGCAAACGCGATTGCATCGCGCGAACCGGCTCCGGCCGAAAGCAGATCGCACGTCATATCTGCAAGCCCGGCCAGATCTCCATCATTGCGCGCTCCGCGCCGGAAGACAAGGCGAAGCGAGATGAACGGCTGGACGTGGTGAGGGATCAGATAGAGCGGAATCCCGTTCGAGAGCGTCGTCTCCTCGAACTCCAGTGGCCGAGAGGCCGGTCTTCCGACGGGTAGCGGCGGATATGTACGGTTAATCAATATGGTTTTGAAAATGAAAGGAGAACGTCGAAACCGATATTCAACGTTCTGCCGGTTCTGTGATATCTGCGGGTGTCCGGGATAAATCCGATGATTGTTCCGGTGCGGAATTCCGACAGGGGGGAAAATATTTATTCCCGGCAAATCCGGAATCCCGGATGTCAGGGTCCCCGGATGGGGGCGGGCAAAGGTTTTGCTCCCTACGGGTCGGGGAATTCCGGCGGGGGGCAAAGGTTTTTGCCCCCTACGGGGTTCGCACTCCCACACCCATCCCCTCTCTCACTCTACAAACTCTTCTCTCTATGAACTCTACGAACTCTCTCATACCCCACCACCGACGGCTCCACCGAATACAGATACCGTTCGGCCAGGGAGACGACCTGATCGATTCCGACGGATTCGTAGAGTTCGATTTCGTTCCATGTCAGGAGGGGATCATCGTAGAGGGCGGTGTTGCATGCGATCCGCTCGGCCCGTTCGGAGATCGGGAGGAGACTGTGTGCGATCGCGGTCATCTTCCGGTTCTTTGCCTTTCTCAGTTCCTCTTCGGTTATTCCTTCCCGCACAACCCGGCCGATCTCACGGCGGAGTTCCCCTTCCAGTCGGGAGGTGGAGATCCGGTTGTTCTGTGCCAGAGCATAGGCGCAGAAGATCGAACCGATCTCTCCTTCATCGATAAAGGCCGATGTCTCCGAGGCGATCAGCGGATCATACTCCAGCCCCCGTCTGAACCGTGAACTGTCGCCGTCGGCAAGAATCATCGCCAGCAGTTCAAGTCCGTGCAGATCGTTTGAAAGGGAATCGGGAATATGCCAGCCCAGAAAGACGGCGTTCAGCGGAGTGATCGGATCGGCAACCATTCGTCTGTTGCCGGAGATTCGTTCGGCTGCAAAGCCGGGACGTTCGCTCGACAGGGGAAACGTTCCACGTTTGATCTCCCCGAAATATGCCTCCCCCTTGTCGAGTCCCTCTTCGGGATCGACCGCACCCGATATCACAAGAACGGCATTCTCCGGCACGTAGTAGCGTTCGTAGAAGGAGCGGAGTTCCGAAAGCGTTGCCCGCTTCACATCCTCGATCTCTCCGATCGGTTCGTGGCGGTATGGATGGCCCGGAGGGAAGAGGAGTTCGCGAAGAAGGAGACCGGCCGTTCCGTAAGGGACATTGTCGATCACCTGACGTTTCTCGGCAGTGATGACGTTCTTCTGCGTCTCAAGCGATTCCTGCGACACGCCGAAGCCGGCCATCCGTCCCGACTCCAGCCAGAGGCCCAGTTCAAGATACTCTGCCGGGAGAGTCAGCCAGTAATTCGTCAGATCGGGAGATGTCCATGCGTTGTTCTCTCCCCCCACCATCGTACAGTAGTGATCATATTCGCCCCGCCGGATAAAGGCCGAGCCGTCGAACATCAGATGTTCGAACAGGTGAGCATATCCCGTCTTTCCCGGTTCTTCGTATCGCGACCCGACCCGATAGACCAGATCGAGCGTTATCACCGGGGCGGTCGAATCCGGATGGCAGATCATTCGCAGGCCATTCTCCAGCCGTCGTTCATAACAGAGCGGCTCTTTCCCGGCCGTCCGGACCTTTTCTACGGGCATCGATTTCAACTTCACGCGCTTTGTTTCCCGACCTGTATATTCTCTGTCCTCCCATAACTGTCGGGACTTTCCCGAGTTCCGTCGGGACGGAAACGATCCGTTCCGGAATTCTCCCGGGTTCTTCTCAATTCCGGAAATCGTCTTTTATCTCCCAGTAAATCTCACTCTGCAGCTCGTCGATCCAGGCCAGCAGTTCGTTCCGCTGCTTCCAGGTCGTCGCATGCTGTTCCAGCAGGTCGCGATCCTGGATCGGATCGACCTCGTGGGGGGGGATCACCCTGACCAGCTTGATGATGTGATACCCGGCTTCGGTCGGCGAGACGGCATAGGGACGGGGCTCGGAGATGCCGCCGACCTCCATCGAATCGAGAATCCACTCGTATCCTCCCAGATTGCTCGTCGACGCCTTGGCCATCAGGCCTCCCTGGTACTTCGATTCTTCATCCTCGCTGTACTTCGCCGCCAGCTCCCCGAAGTTCTCGCCGGCCAGTGCCCGGGCGCGAATCTTCCGCAGCGTGTCGGCCAGCATTTCCCGTTCGGCGTCGGTCGAGCCGAGAGGGATGAGGATATGGCGTGTCCGGATTTCGTCGTCCCGCTTGTCCAGAAGCTGGATGATATGAACACCGAACTTCGATTCGACCGGTTCGGAGATCTCGTTGAGGCCCAGTTCCCAGGCGGCCTCCTCGTACTCCGGCACAAATTTTCCTTTTGCCGACCAGCCGAGCTCTCCCCCTTTGGTTGCAGAGCCGGGATCGACGGAGTATCGACGGACAAATTCGGTGAAGTCCCTTCCGCTCTTGATCGAGTCGATGATCGAGCGGGCCAGTTCCAAGGTCTTCTTCCGTCCTTCCGGACTCGGTTTCTCGCCGATATAGATATGGGCGATCTCGATCTGTTCCGGAACCTGCGGAAGCGAATCCTTGTACTGGCGGTAGAACTCGTTGATGTCCCGTTCGGTCACTTTCATTCCGGAGAATCGCCGCTGTTGCAGCACCTGCACCATCAACTGTTCGCGAACGATCTTCCGGGCTTCGGCCCTGATCTCCGGCATCGACTTGCCGACGGCCTTCTCCAGGGCCTCTTCCGATCCTGCCTGGCGGAGAATGCGCCCGACATATTCCCCGGTCTGTGCGGTCACCAGATCGTCCGACACCGTGACGCTGTCCTCTTCGGCCTTGACCAGAAAGAGGTTGTTGTAGATCAGATCGTTCAGCACTTCCTGCAGGAGCTGCGTTTCGGACATGCCGGCTTTCTGCGCCGTCTCGCTCAGCATCAGCGCCCGCTGCAGCACGTCGCTCCGCAGAATGATTCTGTCCCCGACGACGGCGGCAATGCTCTCCACCACAGTCCGGTTCGTTCTCCCCGATTCCCCCGGAAGCGGTTCGCCGGAGAGAAGATCCTTCCCGGTCGGCTGGGCCGTTGCGGTGGCGAATGTCGTCAGCAGCAGAAGAAGCCCGAGGAGGAGACGGCCTCCCTGTTTGTCCTTCGGGCCGGATCCGCCCGGGCTGCGTTTATCTTTTCCGTTGCTCATCATACTCTGCATGAAATCACCATGAAGTTCTTGTTGTCATCTTTCCCGGCGGGGATTTCGTCCCTCTCTCGCTTCTTCTCCCCGGTTAACGGGCGGAGAGGGCGGCGTCCAGGACTTTCGTATCGATTCTGACCGGGAATTTTTTCCGGAACGACGTCACCAGGGTCTGACGTAACTCCTTTTCCTTCCAGTCATTGTAATCTCCCATCACCTCTCCGCGAGCCTCCTCGTATGTCTTCCGGCGGGGCTGGTCGATCCGGTCGATTTTGATAATGCTCCAGCCTCCTCCGTTCGCGAAGGGGTCAAGGATCATCCCCTCGGTCGGCTTCGGCTGCTCTTCGAGAACCATTCGGACAAGTTCGGAGTCTTTCGCGTTGTTGATCGGCCATTTCCCTCCCTTCTGTCGGAAGCCCTGGCGTTCGGTGTGGTTGGCCGCAAGGTCGGCAAAACTTTCTCCCCCTTTGGCCTGGTTGTAGAGAGCCTTGGCATTCTCTTCGGTGTAGACGAAGATTTCCGACAGTTCGAGCCGGATCGGCGTCATATATTGATCCCGTCTCTCTTCAAAGAACTTCTTTCCCTTCTCCTCATCATAGCTCACGTTCGAGTAGACTTCCTGCTGCTCCAGTTCGAAGATCAGGGCTCCGTCGCGGAACTCCCCGATCAGGCGGGCGAAGTCGGGATATTCCCGCTCCAGACTCTCGGCTTCCCGCTTCAAACCCTGATACTCCACTATGGCCTTGAGTGAGGTGACCACGCTGAGTCGGTTCAGCGGAAGCGCCCGGTAGCGCGGGCTCGATTCGATCGAATCGATCCTCAACATCCCGCTGCCCGGCAACGGCAACGGCCTG
>CAMLOB010000200.1 GCA_946481475.1 uncultured Chlorobiota bacterium
ACGCCATCGAACAGCGCAAAGCCGTATAGCGTGACGGAACCGAAATCCCCTACTTCCTGATCGGCCCGAAGGGGATGAAAACCGACGGGAGCAACCCGACGATCCTGAACGCCTACGGAGGATTCACGGTCTCGCGCACTCCGCAATACAGCGGACCGATCGGCAACGCATGGCTTGAGAAAGGGGGAGTCTACGTACTGGCAAATATTCGGGGGGGTGGGGAGTACGGACCGGACTGGCATCAGGCGGCAATCAAGGAGAACAAGCAGAAGTCCTACGACGATTTCATTGCCGTCGCCGAAGACCTGATCGCCGACGGCGTCACCTCGCCGGACCATCTCGGCATCATCGGGGGGAGCAACGGGGGTCTGCTTGTGGGGGCCGCCTTCACGCAACGCCCCGATCTCTTCGGAGGGGTCGTCTGTCAGGTCCCGCTGCTCGACATGAAACGCTATCACAAACTTCTGGCCGGAGCAAGCTGGATGGCCGAGTACGGCAACCCGGACAATCCGGAAGAGTGGGAGTACATCAGTCGTTACTCCCCTTATCACAACCTTTCGTCCGAAAAGGCTTACCCGAAAGTCTTCTTCGTCACCTCCACCCGGGATGACCGGGTCCACCCCGGACACGCCCGCAAGATGGCCGCACGGATGGAGGAGATGGGACATCCTTTCTTCTACTACGAAAACATCGAGGGGGGACATGCCGGAGCGGCAAACAACCGACAGGTGGCGACGATGCAGGCTCTGGAGTACACCTACTTCCGGCAAATGCTGGCGGGCGAGAAAAAATGAATGGAAGACTGAAGTCCGGACGCATCGGCATTGACGGGACCGAAGGAAGAACGAGCATCGGCGGAAATCTTCTGCCGATGCTCGTTCTCTCCTTCTTCCTGCTGATCCCTCCCCCGGCTCAGGGTGCGATGCAGACTCTCCCCCCCGACACCGCCGGATCATGGCGTCCGCTCGACACGCTCTGGCACGACTTCCGCAGCACGTTCACCGACGCGTGGCTCCTCTTCGGCAGCCCCCTCCGTTTCGACCGGACCGACTGGATCATTACCGGAAGTGCGGTCGGTTCCACCCTCCTGCTGACCGCCGCCGACGAGGATCTGCGCCGCGAGATGCAGAGCCTGCGAGGGACCGACGGAGACCATATCGCCGAGGTCGGCAACGCGTTCGGAGAGAACATGACGGGACTTCTCGTCACCGGACTTCTCTACACTCCGGGTCTTGTCCTGAACGAACCGAAGCTCCGTCTGATGGGACGCCACATCGGACAGACACTCATCTACTCCGCCGCCATCGGCTCGCTGATGAAGCACACGCTCGGACGCCATCGTCCCTTTCTTGAAGCCGGTCCGTATGAATTCAGCGGTCCCTGGCAGACCGACGACGCATTCCTCTCCCTTCCATCGGGTCACACCACGGTCGCCTTCTCCATCGCCTCATCGCTGGCGGCCGACATCGACAATCCGTGGGCGACCGTCGGACTGTACGGAGCGGCAACGCTGACGGCTCTCAGCCGGATGTATATCGACCGGCACTGGTCCAGCGACGTCTTTCTGGCTGCGGCAATCTCCACTGCCGTCGGCTACGGAACGGCCAATCTGCACCGGGAAATGGACGAAGGAGAGACATCCCATCTCTTTCTGTCCCCGACACCGACAGGATTTTCCCTGACCTACGCTTTTTAGGAACCTGACCGCTGATTTGCGGAACGATGGGTCTTCGCGGACTCTGCTGTCCCATCTTTTCATCGCGCCGGCCTTGTAATTGCCGTCACCGGTCTCTTTACATTCGCTTTAGAACCTTCACAAGGCTTCACACGAGGGAACCCCGAAGACCCCTATCCTGTTAGATGTTTATGATTGCCTTCAGGATCCGGCCCGGAGATCCCCGAACGGCAGTCCGTCCATGCATTCCGCACAAACCGATCCGCTGCAACACCGGGAACATTTATCATGCTTGAACTTACGCGCATCGACACGGCAAACGATTTTCCGGAAGACATTACCCGCCGGGACTTCATCGACTTCCTGCACACACATCTCGGACAGTATCGCGACTCCCCCGAAGCAATCGGCAAAGCAATCGACTACGCCTTCTCGACGGCCGAGGGGAGCGGCGGATTTCTGCTGCTTGCCCGGGAGAACGGAACGCCGGTCGGAGCCGTGGTCATCAACAGAACCGGCATGGAAGGCTACATCCCGGAGAACATCCTGGTCTACATCGCCGTCGATGAAAGACAGAGAGGGAAAGGGTTCGGCAAGGCGATCATCGAACGGATTCAGAGCGAATGCGACGGAGCGATCGCCCTGCATGTCGAGTACGACAATCCGGCCCGCCGTCTCTACGAACGGCTCGGCTTTACCTCGAAGTATGCCGAGATGCGCTACCAACCCTCAACCGATGCCTGAGAAACGCGGAGGAACAGATGGCCTCGCTAACTATATACACAGATCGCATTCTGGGCAATGTCCGGAAGCTGAACACCTACCTTGCCCAACACAACATCCGGTGGACGCTGGTGACGAAGCTGCTGAGCGGCGACCGGACCGTTCTCGAAGAGATCGTCCGGAGTCGTGAGGCCTCGCACCTCCATTCCATCGGCGATTCCCGCATCTCCAACCTCAGCGTCGTCAAGGAACTGAATCCGGAGATGACCACGATGTACATCAAGCCACCGGCGATCAAACATGCACGAAAGATCGTCGCCGTCGCCGACATCTCGCTGAACTCCGGTCTGGAGACGATCAAGGCGCTCAACCGCGAGGCGAAAGCCGCCGGGAAGGAGCATGGCGTTATCGTGATGATCGAGATGGGGGAGCTGCGCGAGGGAATTGTCCGGGGGAATGTGCTGGACTTCTACGACCGGATCTTCCACATGAGCAACATCAACGTGCTCGGACTGGGCACCAACCTGGGCTGCATGTACGGCATCGAACCGACCTTCGACAAGTTGATCCAGCTCAGTCTTTACAAGGAACTGATCGAGGCGAAGTTCGACCGCAAGCTCCCGCTGGTCTCCGGAGGAAGTTCCATCACCCTGCCGCTTCTCTCACGCTCGAAAGTGCCGGTCGGAGTCAACCACTTCAGAATCGGCGACACGGCATTCTTCGGCAAGTCGCTGCTGACCGGAAAGCAGTTCCGCGACCTCTCCACCACCGGCTTCGATTTCTGCGCGGAGATTCTGGAGATCGAGCGAAAGGAGGGCATACCCGACGGAACGATCGGCGACGCCGGCATCGGCAGGACGCCCTCGTTCGACCGGGCCGACGAGGGGAGCTTCTCCTTCCGGAGCATTGTCGACTTCGGTGAGCTTGACGTGAACCCGTCGAACCTGGAGCCGAAGGACAGCCGGGTCGGCTTTGCCGGGTCGACCTCCGATATGACCGTCTACGACCTCGGCTCCGACCCGGTCAGATACGCGGTCGGAGGCCAGCTCCACTTCACCCCGAACTATACCGCCGTCGCCCGGCTGATGCACTCGCGATATATCGAAAAGATCGTGCAGGGAGAACAGAAGGAACGTGCGAACAACGGCAGAGAGGGGAGCGAAGACAGAGAGAGCACGCAAAGACGCAAAGAGATCAAGACGCAAAGAAGAGAGAAGGAAAAAACAGGTATGGCATGACCGGTTCCCTTATCCAGTACGGCATCATCGGACTCTACTTTACCTTGATTCTGATCAAGGGACTCAGGCACAGCAAGGAAATAGGCACACAGGACGACTTTCTGGTCGCCGGCCGGAACATCGGGTGGTTCACCCTGATGGCGACGATGGGGGCGACGATTGTGGGGGGGGGCTACTCGATCGGCGCGATCGGTCGGACATACGAACTGGGAGTGGCGATGCTCATCATATCGGCCGGGGGCTACCTGCAGCTTATCTTCTCCGGTCTCTTCGTCGCCCCGAAATTCCGCGAGGCAAACCTCTACACCGTCGCCGGATACTTCGGCCACCGCTTCGATGAACGGAGCCGGTTCCTTTCCTTCGTTCTCTCCCTCATCTTCTCGATCGGCGTCCTCGGGGCACAGATGGTCGCCTTCGGCAAGATCATCACCACGATGATTCCCGAACTCCCCTACTTCTGGGCGGTCCTGATCGGTGCGGCGATGGTGATCCTCTACAGTACCGCCGGGGGACTCCTGGCGGTGATCAAGACCGATTTCTATCAGTTCCTGATCCTGATCGCCGGCTTCACGCTGACGGTCATCCTCTGCATTCCGGAACTTACTTCTCACCCGGAACCTCTTACCTCACTTGTCCCGCCGGACTTCTTCGAGATTGACGGAGGAAAAGGATGGGGCTTCCTGATCTCGATGTTCTTTGCATTTCTGCTGGGAGAGACCTTCGCTCCGGGATACGCCACCCGGTTCTGTGTGGGGAAGAACATCAAGGAGACGAAACGGGGAGTTGCCGGTGCGGGGTTCTTCCTGATCTTCTTCTTTCCGGTCGTCATCTTCCTTGTCGCTCTCTATGCCCGCCTCTCGTTTCCGGACATCGATCCGGAGATGGCTCTCCCCTCCACCATCATCGAACTGAACAACCCGATCGTCGGCGGCATCATCATCGCTGCGCTGATGAGTGCGGTGATGTCCTCGGCAGACTCCATTCTGAACTCCGCCACGGCCATCGTCACCAAAGACCTGTGGGAACACTATCTGGCAAAGAAGGCACCCGATCACAGGAAAGGACTCCGCCTTGTCCGCTGGAGTTCGCTGGGACTGGGGATCGCCGGAGTAATTCTGGCCCTGGCCGTGCCGGATGTGATCGACCTGCTCCTGCTCACCTACAACCTCTGGGCACCCGGCATCATCCTGCCGGTTATTATCGGCGTCTTCACGCAATTCCGGTCGCGCAGACAGAACAGCATCATCTTCCTCACCATGCTCCTCTCGATGGCCGCCACCCTCGGCTTCATGCTGACTCCGTACGCGGAGAACTTCCAGGCAAGCGTCTTCGGTGTGGCCGCTTCGCTTCTCTTCTACGGACTTCTGAACCTGCTCCTTCCCGGACGAGGGCCAGGGGAGACAGGGGAAGAAGAGAACGGAGTCGTTGCCGACAACTGAAAGCTCACCCCTGACCGCTCAACTACGGAATCACGCAATCCGCCGCGGCGGACGCCAAGAACAAAGGCGCAAAGCCCAGCACCCAAAGCTCATGGCTGATAACTCAAAGCTCATGGCTGATAGCTCATGGCTCATGGCTGATAACTCAAAGCTCACGGCTGATAGCTCAAGGCTCATGGCTGATAACTCAAAGCTCACGGCTGATAGCTCATGGCTCACTACCCGGCAACTCTATCACCCAAATCAAGCACACGCAAAGAACGCCAAGAACAAAGACGCAAAGCCCACCCCTCACTGCTCATGGCTGACTGCTCACGGCTCACGGCTGATAACTCAAAGCTGACTGCTCACGGCTGATAACTCAAAGCTGACTGCTCACGGCTCAAAGCTCACTACTGACCCCTCCCCCCTACCTGAACTGATGAACATACCCGATCTGCGCCATCAACTGCGGATTACTGAACGTGCCGGAGCCGACGCTGAGTCCGAGATCGAGATGGAAGCCTCCCCAGTTCAGGTTGTAGGCCCCCTTGAAGTAGTTCCATTCATCACGATCGGTGACCATCGATCCCGCTCCGAACGCCAGACTGTGCCGGGCGCTTCCGGATTCTCCCAGCAGTCGCTGCACGTCCAGCTCCAGTCCGATAATACTCCCCAGATAGCCGAAGGCAAGTCCGAGCCCCCACTCCCGACTGAAGTTCCGTCTCACAATCAACTCCAGTCCGGCCGGAGTTCCGAACGCACCGCCGAACGACCAGAAGCCTCCATAGGATTTCCGGTCACTATCATATCGATAATCAATCGTCCGGATCGCCGTGCGGGGGACGGCAACCTCGATCCCGCTTGAAGAGAGCAGGATGAGCGTATCGGCGGTCTCACGCAACACCGACCCTTTGAACTCTTCTCCGTCGGCCGTAAGAATACGAACCGTCTGGGCCGAAGAGATCGTCCGGATTGCCGCGCGGGGAACTTTGATCTCGATGCCGCTGGAAGAGAGGAGCGTGACCGTATCGGAAGTCTCATGCAGCACCGACCCTTTGAACTCTTCTCCGTCGGCCGTAAGAATACGGACGGTCTGGGCCGGGACAAGAGTGGGAAGGCAGAAAAGAAAGAGAAGGCAGGTAATAACAAGAACGTACTTCATGGCATCTCCACCGGTTGAGGATTGATTCAAGTGACAGTGATTTTCTGCAAGCTATGCACATGGTCGTCTTTCTTCGCCGAAGTTTAGTATCCAAGACCATTTTTTTCGGAGGAGTCACGACCGTTGATCGAAATTCCGGATCGGGAGACGAGATGCAAACAAGCCGGGGAGTCAGGTCCGACGCCCGAATAATCACTTCCGGAAAGTAGTACAAAAGTAGTACGATCCCCAACTCCATCCCCCGCTACCTTTGTACAGTTCATCTGCCGGCAGGCTGGTCCGTCCGGGGGGCAATGTCCCTTCCCGCTCGCATCGGATCTGCTTCCGTGTCGGGCAGGATTCTTTTCACACATCAACCAACAACCGCCATGCATGCCATTGTCGACAAGCTGATTGCTCTTATCAAAAAGAACGGCTGGGAAGAGGATTTTCAGACCGCCATCGACAACGCCGGATCGCACAACGTCCCCTCGATCAGCCACATCCGGAATCTGGACGACTATCTGAACTACATCAACGATCTGGTAACCTGGGCGCCGAGAGAGCTGGGAGACTCCCGTCTGATCTACGACAAGATCGTCGAGTTCTACTTCTTCCTCGATCAGGAACCGGTCAGAAGACTGCAAAGCCCGATAGAGCCGGGACGGAAACCGGAAGTTCTGACGCCCCTTTCGGAATGGATCGAGGAATACGCCACGGCCTGGGGGAGTTATCTGGACACGCTTGAGTCGGCAAAGCACATCGAATCCTTCCGGACCGATCCCCTCTTCAACTGGGATGAATACATGCCCCCTCCCAGCGGCT
>CAMLOB010000201.1 GCA_946481475.1 uncultured Chlorobiota bacterium
AGGATGAGCTTGAATGGCGGATCGAGTCAATGCGAACAAAACGACGGGATCTGCAACGTAACGCTCTCGTGACGGACTCGCAGGAGAGCGGACCGTCGGGCTGTCTGCTGACGCTGACCCGGATGGCCGATGAGGGGGAGCTGCTTCTGATCTACTACTCGGCTCCGCTAAGTAGCGGCATGAAGATCGCCGAAGTTGCCTCATTCGCATCCACGCTCTTCTGGCTCAAGTCATATGCAAAGCCGGTCATCGTTCAGGCGCCGGGACATTCTCTCTTCATTCCGGATGAAGTGGCCTCCTACAACATCCCCTTTCTGGAGGATTCCGATCTGTCGATCGGCAACCGGCTCGGATGCATCTCTCTGTCGCTCGCTACACCGTTCGATTCGGCTGCAGTCTTTCGTACCGTGGTGGAAGGATTTGCGGTCTGCTTGAAGACGGAGAGCCGTCTTCGGGTGATAAGCGTTGAACGGGAGAAACGGAGCCGGTGTGCCGGCACGTTTCGCAATCTTTATCATGTGATTCAAGAGGCGGAAGAGAGCATGAGAAAACCGGGTCGGCGCAAAGGAAGAACGTCCGGTTGAACCGATTCCCGCTGATGAAAAAGCTGTCAGACAAGCAACTGCTGGCTCTTCGGTTGATTGCCTCCTATATCGAGAGACTTGGTCGGGCTCCTACCTTTCAGGAATTGGCCGATGAGCTGGGTTTGAAAAATCGTTCCTCAGGTCTGGATTACGTTCGCCGGCTGCAGCGTAAGGGACTTGTCGATGTTCTCCATCCCTGTCCGAACACCACCCAGGTCCGGATTACTCCGACCGGAAACCGCGTACTCGGACAGCGAGCCATGCAGGACGAGAACACGACGTTGACGTTCCGGTATAACGCTGCGGTGAACGAGATTCTGGATATGCAGCCGGGAGATTTTATCAGCGTCGTCACAACCTCGGCTCTTGAAGCTGATGGATTGGCCATCGGGGATAAGGCGGTGATTCGCCCTACCGGCGATATAGACATCCGCCAGGGGGAGATCTGCCTGATCCGTCTTCCCGATCAGGCAAATGCAACGCTCAGAAAAGTCTCCTACGACAACGGTTTCATCATTCTTTCAAGTTCCAACCCGCTATACCCGGAAGCAAGGGTGCAGGGGGCAAGTGTGGAAATCCTTGGCGTTCTGGTTGCGCGACTCCGTATCCAGAGCTTGCAGTAATCCGACCATCGGACAGTGCTGGTCGGTGGTTCAGACCAGTGATCGTACGGATTTACCGTATCCCTCAGAGAAGCTGGTTGTCCGACTCGCCCGGTGCTCCTCTCTCGCGGCCTGCACCGGGCGACGTCGTATCTCTTCGTGTAGGCGATGTCGAATATCATAAACGAAATCAAACGGAGAATGCTATGGCAGCTCAGGGTTATTTCCTCTGGCACGAATTGCTTACCTGGAATCGGGAGTCCGAAACGGATTTCTTCAACAACGTAATCGGATGGAAGACGATCGATTGGGAAGGGGGAGAGATGCCGTACCGCATGTTCACCAAGGACGGCTCGCGCGAGAAGACCGTGGGAGGAATCCTGGAGATGTCTGAGCCGACTTTCTCGAAAGATATTCCCGATCACTTCCTCGGATACATCGGTGTCGAGGATATCGACAAGTCAATCGAACGTGCCGCCTCTCTTGGCGGGGTGGTTCATCATGGTCCCATGGACATTCCGGAAGTTGGACGGATAGCCGTAGTCCAGGACCCTCAGCAGGCGTGGTTCTGTATGTTCCAGCCGGTTCGCGACGATGAACCGCCAACGCCTGAAGCGGGTGATTTCAGTTGGAATGAACTGGCCACCACCGATTACGAGGCTGCCTTTGACTTCTATTCGCAGCTCTTCGGATGGGAGAACAAGATGGATATGGATATCGGCGACGGCAATGTCTATCGTCTCTTTGGTCCCAAAGGGAGTCCGGCCGCTATCGGCGGAATATTCAACAAACCTGCGGAAATGCCCGGTCCTCCGGCCTGGCTGTTCTACATCTCCGTGAACGATATCCAGGCTGCAATCGACAGGGTTTCGGTGCACGGCGGTACGCTGCTCAACGGTCCGATGGAAGTTCCGGGAGGGGATCACGTCGCGCAGTGTTTCAGTCCGGGGAGTACCCCCTTTGCCCTTCACACAACGGTGGCTCCGGAATAACCTTCGAAAGCACTGACGGTATGCCGATAAATTTTGCTGAAAGTCCGCAGACCTGGAGCGTTGCCGACCTTACGGATCTTCCCGAGAAGACGATTCGGGAAATGGATCGACACGGTATCGGCACTTTTCACGATCTCCTGTCGCTCGGGGTTATGCCGGGCGACAGGAGAGGGTTGGCGGAGGAACTCGACTGTCCGGAGTATCTGATTCACCAGGCGGTCGCCTCCGCCGAGCTTGCCGTTACTCTGAAGCTGGACAAGGGACTCTGGATCTTGCTGATCCGGAGCCGGATTTACGATGCGCGCGATCTGGGACGGTGCGTCTGCAGCACGTTGCGGATAAGACTGGAACAGACCGCGGCAATGCTAGGCCGGAGCGAGCATGACATCCCCGGAATTCCCCGGCTGCAGCAACTGATCGACGCCGCACTCGTGTCCCCCCGACTTGTCGTGAAGTGACCCCCTGCCCGTTCAATCGGCCGGTCACCACGGACAGAACAGACCGGAACTGCCGGCGTCGATGGTTTCGGTGTCGGCGTGGTATACCCCCGGCAACTGAGACTGCAAGAGAAGTTGTCTTCGCGGCATGTTCAAGCTCACAGATCATGACTGTGTGCTGCTGCGGTTGAAGCAGCGACATCAGCGTCAGCGACGCGAGTATGTCAAGATTACCCCCTGCTGATGCTCGACTCCGGATTCTCGGCTGCTGAAACCGCCGAGGTGCGCGGTATGGACGAATCGGCCCTCTATCGCTACGTCCGACAGTTTGAGGATGCCTCCTCGATTCAGGAATATCTCAGCCTCGACTACCGAGGATCACAGCCGAAGCTGAGCGACGAGCAAATCGAGGTGTTCTACACGCGACTTCACGCATACTATTTCACGCATACTATCTGAAGCTCGGGCCGCAGATTGCAAAGATCGGCAGATCGGGGAACGTCGTCTACCTCGGGGTCAATGCGGGACTTCCGCTGAGCGTCCGGGTCTCCAACGAGGAGACGTCGACGGCGTTCGACACCGATTCGACAATCTGGAATCCGTTGCTGGAGGTGCAGGGGGGCTTCAGGATCTATCCCTTCGACCTGTTCGACGGCCGGGTCCTCTTCAATATCGATATGGGGGCGACCATTACTCCGATGTACGGTTACGAGAACGGCCGGGCCTACAATCACATGTTTGCGCTACGCGCCGGATTTTCCTACTACTGGGAATTGTAAAAGAGGGGGCATCCGGACCTGATGCGGCGATTGTCTGAAAGACCGGAGATCGATGCACTCTGCCTATATTGATTGCTTGACTTCCGGTTAACCGGCCGCCGGTCTTCTGCGGTCCGACATTCTGTTTCTACATCAACCCTTTTCGTCTTTTCTATGAACATCATTCGTTGTGCTTCTTTTTCTTTTGCTGCCCTGATACTTTCCGTTGGTTGTCTTGCGGCACAGAGTCTTCAACCTGTCTTCGTCGACAGCACATCCTTGTACTGCCGCGAGACCGTCTGGTGCGCATTCTATCCGGACAGCACACAGGTCATCTTTACCGGATGTACGATCAGGACGCAGGGAAACGGTCGTATCGTTCGTTTCCCGATTGGCCGTATCGTCGATAAGCTGGGTGTGCCGGATTCGGCAAACAAGACGATTCATTCGGTCGTTCAGGGGGACATGTCCTTTAATCACGACAGCTCACATGCCGCTTCCTTCGGGTTCTGGGGTATTGTGTGGGACATGACGGTGCTGGACGAAGTTCGCTACCTTCCTTACCTGCCGTTCCTTAATCGTATTACCTATACACCAGACGGCGATCAACTTGTTGCCCTGACAATGTGGGGGATCAAAGTGCTGGATGCCGGTACTGGTGTCGTTATCCGGGAGATCGGGAAACAGGGGAGTGTTATTGAAGACCTTGAGTACAAACAGGGACTTGCCATCAGTCCGGACGGGACGTTGCTGGCTGAATCGACCGACAGCGGATGGGTCAGGATGTACGATTATGAATCCGGTGAGAAGCTGTGGGAGTTCAGGCGCAGATTTTTTGTGCGGAATATCCAGTTCAGTCCGGATGGGAAGAAGCTGTTGCTCGTTGGAGCGGATATTGTAGATGGGGAGGGATTGTATGAATCCGCAGAATACGATGTCGTCACCCACACCAAGCTGAGGAGCTATCCTAACGGTACTATTGTAAAGACAGCCAGGTATGACCGGTCAGGCACTCGCATGGTCACAACAGGCCTCGACTCCCTGGTTCGCGTCTGGAGCACGGTAACGGGAGAACAATTAGCTGTGATCGAATACAGTGCCCGTCTCAACTGGGCCGAGTTCAGTGCCGGAGGAACCCGCATCGCCATCGCAGGAGATAAGGGGGTCGCAATCTGGGACCTTCAACCGGTCTCCTCGGTCTCCGAACCGGTCGCCGGTGAGGCTCAGCGGTATCTCCAGTCTGTTCATCCGAATCCTGCACGTCAGCGCATCACGGTTCCCTTTGTGCTTCCGGAGGCGTCGTCGGTGTGCATCCGGCTCTTCAATGCACTGGGAGAAGAGGCGGCACTGGTTGCCGATGGAGCGTATGAGGCCGGAGCCCATCGTGTCGACTGGAACATTGAAGACCTGCCTGCAGGAATCTACACCGTGGCATTGCAAAGCGAAGGCAGGAGAGAGTACGAGCAACTTCATGTTCTTCGGTAAGTCCGGTAGCCGGGAATATGTCTGCGGAAGAAGATCCGACCGTCAACGAACGGTGAAGACCGGTGGGTTCGGAGGTCTGCGTATCGAGTCAGAGGTGTAGGAGGATGTGGAGCGTGAGGAGCAGCATTGAAGAGCGGACTAATGTGGGAATTTTTCTTCACCTGTTCAAGACGTTTCTTTCTCCCTTTGACCGATCTCCCGGCTACGGTAACTTCCGCCTGAAACTTCGAGGGGACGATCCCGACCTTCTCCCGCCGTCCGGCTGCGTAATGTCTTCGGCAACAGCGCAACGTTCCGGAGGTTGCATCTGTTCTTTCGGAGGTCTCATCACATTCTTGTCGTGCCCTCGGGCAATAGTCGGATCCGCCCGCACGGGCCCGTTCGGTCGTTGTAGTACCGTTTCATCCATAATCCTTCGGAGGTCATCATGACGCCACGATTGTCCCGATTGTTCGCTTCGGTTCTCCCCGGATTTGTTCTTCTGTCGTTTGCACTCTTCCTTCTCTCCTTCGTGTTCCTCTTCGCCGCGTGCGGCAATCAGCCCGAAGCGACGCCGAAGAAGAGCCAAAGCGCTTCGCAACAGCTCCCGCCGCCGGTTGAAAAGGAGGTAGCGGCTCTTGCCGAATTTCCCGAACCGGCTCCCTCCACCGGCAGCATCGAAATCCATCCGGCTTCCGGTGAGTCTCCGGTGAAACGGGTTTCTTCCGGACCGGCAAAGGGAGGGGAAGGGATCGCCGGGATCTACAGCCGGTTCGAGAAGCCTTCGGAGACCCACACAGTTTCGACGCGACGTGATACGGTGATTACCTGCGGTGAGGGGACGACGGTGCGGATCAAAGCGGGCTCGTTCGTTTCGGCGCGGACCGGCAAGCCGATCACCGGGGATGTGCAGGTTGAGGTGAAGGAATACTACCGGACGTCGGATATTCTCCTGGGAAACCTGACGACGACCTCGGGAGGGAAGTTGCTGGAGACGGGGGGGATGGTCTACATCGGAGCGACGCATAACGGGGAGGAGTGCCGTTTGCAGGAGTCGTCCCGGATCGAGTTGGGGTTCCCGCATGAGGAAGAGCGGAAGGAGGGGATGCAGTTGTTTGCGGGGAGTTGGGGGGAGAGCGGGGTGGAGTGGAGTCCGATGGAAACTGTCAGCGTTAGCCTCCCCGTCATCATGTCACCAGACTGGCGTAACGACACGGCCTGGTTAGTCTCAAATCCGAAACGACGTGATGCTTCATCCCGGACTTCCGACACAGCGTATGCCCGCGCAGTTGACATCACGAGTGCTCTTCGCGAAGGCTGGCTTGAGGAGAACGATACGGTGTTGATGATCTCAAGGCTGACTACCCGTAACCTGACGTCCCGGACTTACGACACAGCCTACGCCCGGGAATTCGAGGCGAAGACGGCAAACACGATCCGGGGAAACGTGAAGATCACCGAGGTGAGCCGCTATGTGATGAGCACCTCGCGTCTCGGCTGGATCAACTGCGACCGGTTCATCAATCGGGGACCGGTCATCCAGTTTGCGGTCGAGTCGGGGAGTGCGGAGAAACTGGATGTGAAGCTGGTCTTTCACTCGCTCAACTCGGTGATGCCGGGGACGCCGGTGGTGAACGGCTATGTTTTCCGGAACGTACCGGAAGGATACGACGTGACGGTGCTGGCGGTCAAGGAGGTGGGGGGAGAGTACTACGTGGCGCGGAAGCGGACGAGGACGTCACAGGAATCGGTCAGGGATCTGGCGTTCGAGCCGGTAACGATTGAAGGACTGAAGAAGGTGATGGAGGAGTTGAACCGGAGCTGAGAGGGATCATCGTTCTCCTTCCATAACAAACGCACGTTCCCGATACGGGGTGTGCGTTTTTTTATTCCCCAACTGTCTGCCTGCCCCTCACCGGATTCGGGTATTTCCGTCGATCCCTTTTCCCCCCGATTGTTCTCCTATTGTTCCTGCGCTAAGTTGCATACCGAACGCAGTGCAACCGACCTCATCTTGCCGGTTGCACGGCAACGGCGCAACACTCCCGGAACATACCGCCACGCTTTCCCGAGGACTACGCATGATCGTTGAACTTGCCGCGCCCGTCCATTCTTACAAGGGGGCATTATGTCAAATCTGAGGAACCCGGAATTCATCAAGGGGATGA
>CAMLOB010000202.1 GCA_946481475.1 uncultured Chlorobiota bacterium
GCTCACAGCTACCCCTTCACATCTCAGCTCTCGCCGCCGGTCGGCGTCTCGATAACGATCTGCACCGTACGGTTGTAGAAACGTCCTTCCGGCAGGTCGTTGCTGAACAACGGCTGCGTCTCACCGACACCCTCGGTGTTCAGCGATGCGATCTTGCTGGCGGAAACGTTCCGTTTGATGCCTTTATCAACGGTTCCGGCGCGATCCTGCGAGAGCTTCAGGTTACGATCCTCAAGACCGACAATGTCGGTATATCCCGTCACCTTGATCTGCGCACCCTGGCGAATGTCTTCGTAGACGTAGGTCTTCAGAATCCGCGCGTTCAAAGGCCCTTCTTCGTTACTGTCGAACTTGAAGAGCACCAGCGAATAACGGTCGATCGTCTTGTCGACAAGGCGCTCGCGTCGCTTCACTTCGTTGGTGATGATCGTCACCGGAATCTCCACCTCGTTCGAGCGGCACTCCCGTCCGTCCTTGCTGTAGACGACCATCTGGGCAGTGTACGGCGTCTCGTCGTCGGCGATCTGCATTTCCGGATCGGCGTTCTTGTACCAGTTGTACTCCGGCGAGGTCGGATCGGTCGTTCCGATATCGGTCATCGTATGCCAGTTCGGGTCTCCCTTGCGGCGAATCTCGATCGCGCGCCGGGCCACAAGCTGGTCGGCGATGCCGTTCTTCATCTGGAAGGTCATCGCATCCGGCGAGTGGAAGCGGCGAATCTCCTTGACGAAGATCGGTCGCATGATCTCCCAGTCTTCGCTCCGGATCTCGGCGCGACGGTTTTCAACCAGGCCGAGCGGATCGGTCGGGTTCGATCTCTCCGGCGGGAAGCCGTCGTTCGGCCGCTTGATATCAAGTAGTTCGATACGGCTCGGGTCGATCTGCCAGATCTCGGTCAGATACTTGTAGACAACGTCCCGACGTTTCTGGGATACTTCCGGATTCTCGCCGGGCTGATCAGGTGCACGGGGTCCGGTCGAGTTATATCCGCCCAAAGTGATCTTGGTGTTCGGATATTCCTTCATCCGGAAACCGATGATATTCAGCAGGTGATAGTACTTCTGAAGCGTACCACCCGGGATCGTCGTGTCGGTGAAGCCGCGGGTCTGATCCGGACTTCTGAAGAGCTTGTAGCGGTTGGGAATTTCCGCACTCCCCGAATCGAAGAAGACATAGGTGAGCAGCGGATAAATCTCCTTCACCTGAATCTCCTCGATCACCAGTCCCTTGAAGTTCCGGTACCGAGCCGGAGCGGTCTCCGGCAGACTGGCGATGTAGTCCGACTGCGGAGCATCCCATGCCAGTTCCGGCGTCTCGCCCAGCGGGAAGTCGCGGCGAATCTCGCGATACTCGCGCGAAGCCGGTACGTCGATTGTGGCGGTCACCTCGCCGTAGCCCGGCACGTTGCCGGCGGCGGCGATCGTGAACGCTTCATCCTGTCCTACGTCCATCACAAAGGAATACTCGCCGGTGGCGGAATTTGTCTTTGCCGTGTGGACGACTTCTCCGGTCGTGGTGTTGGTGAATGTCAGTTCTCCTTCCAGATTACCGTCGGTACAGACATCGTAGACGCGACCGGCGATCAGGACGGTGACCGTTCGCGGCGGCAGCAGACCCATGTAGACGTCAAGCGTTCCCTCGTTCCCCACGTCGGCCCGCTCCGATGCGAAATAGACGACGTCGCCGGCGGCCGGAAGCGTGATGAAGCGTTCATCCTGCGACGTGTTGAACGGCTTGCCCAGGTTCTCCGGCGTGCTCCACGTTCCGTCATCCTGCAAGCGGCTGACGAAGAAGTCCAGCTTGCCGAAACCGCCATGACCGGCCGAAGCGAAGTAGAGGACCTTGCCGCCGGGGAAGATAAACGGGCTGTCTTCACGCTTCTTCGTGTTGATCGGCTCTCCCATGTTGACCGGCTCCGACCAGCGGCCGTCCGACTGCAGACGTGAGATATAGATGTCTGCGTCGTCGGATCCTCCCATTGCGCCGGGACGGTTGGAGATAAAGTAGAGAGTCTTGCCGTCGGAGGAGATCGAAGGCTGGGAATCCCAGTCCGACGAATTGATCTCCCGCAGGTTCCGAACGTTGATCCATTCGGTTCCGTCAAGTTCGGCTTCGTATATGTCGCAGTCTCCCAGACCGTCGTCGCGGTTACACGCGGTGAAGTAGATCACCTGTCCGTCGGCCGAGATCGAGGCGACGCCTTCGTTCAGCGTTGTATTGACCGGTGCGCCGAGGTTTGTCGGCGTGTTGAAGATCGTGTCGAGACGATCTCCCTTTGTCGTCACCCAGAAATCGTGACCCCCGACGCTCCCCGGAGCATTCCGGTTCGATACGAAATAGAGTGTCTTGCCATCGGCTGTGATGGTCGGTGCGTATTCAAGGTCGGGCGTATTGATGATGGGGCCGAGATTGCGGATGATAAATTCCTGCATGTCGCCCTCCTCGCCGCCGGTACTTCCCGGAGGTTGGGCAAGCAGAGGGGTAAAGCCAATGCTCGTGAGGAGCGCCGCAAATGCGGCCAAGAGCGTGGTGTGGAGTTTTCCCTTCATTGTTCAGTCTGCTCCTTTTTGTGAGTAGTAAAGAGTCGCTATGTCTGCGATAAATACTTGTCGTTTTGTTTGCGGATATTCATCCGGGACAGGGGGGCGGGTTGTTCAATGGGGGCGGAATATAGCAGAGATAATTTGAATTCGTAACACCCATTGACGAAAAGTTCGTTGCAACGAACGGAATTTTCTTCGGGAACGGATCAATCTTCCCTCTTTTTCGGTGAAATTTTTCCCTGATGCAGAGGCAGCAATGCGGTCGATTCCCCGAGACGGGCCAGATAGATTCCTTCAGGGGCATTTGCCAGATTGATTCTCTCCCGGGTTCCGGCCGAAAGGTTGTGCTGCAACAGGACATTCCCCCAGACATCAAGCACCGTCAGTTCTCCTTCCTGCTGTTCGGAGCTTTCAACGGTAAATTCTCCACGAATATCGGAGGGAGAGACTGCCAGTCTTGGGGCATAGTCCGAAAGCTCTTTTGAGGCACTGGTAGCGGAACTGTTCAGAAAGATCTTGCATCGATACTCCAGATAGGTATCGGTCGGTTCCAGCACGATCCGGGTCCGGAACTCGCCGAGGGAATCATTGAAGCCGTAGACATCGATAAGGCGCCGCGATGTATTCTTGCCGAGGACAAGGGAGAACTCTTCGGTTCCGGCGTTGGTTCCGGCATAGGAGATGATCTCCCCTGATCGCGCATCGACAAACAGAAGATCGGCGTGATATAAAGCCTGTGTCTCCCTGTCCACCACGTTCCCCTTGATGACAATCGAGGTGGATCGCGTCTGTTTCCGGGCCATGTAAAGATCAAGCTTTTCGCTCTCTCCCTTTGTGAAGTAGATCACGTCTTCGGCCGCCGGAACAGTGATAAAACGTTCATCGTTGGATGTGTTGAACTCCGGACCGAGATTGACCGGTTGTTCCCACGCCGCTTCATCGGTAAGCCGGGAGACGAAGAAGTCAAATCCCCCATACCCTTTATGCCCTTGCGAACTGAAGTAGAGGGCGTTGCCGGCCGGAACGATAAACGGGCTGTCCTCTTTCTTTTTCGTGTTGATGGGACGGCCGAGATTCTTCGGTCGGGACCAGGTGCCGTCAGCCTGTTTGTAGGAGACATAGATATCGGTGTCCTCGTTCCCTCCGATGGCTCCGGGACGATTCGAAACGAAGAAGAGGGAACGACCGTCCGAGGAGACCGTCGGCTGTGCTTCCCAGTCACCGGTGTTTACCTCCCGGACGTTTCTGACTTCCACCCAGCCGACCTCTTCCAGTCGTGCCTCATAGATATCGCAATCTCCGAGTCCGTCCGGACGGCTGCAGGCCGTGAAATACATTGTCTGTCCGTCGGCGGAGATGGTGGCCCCCCCCTCGTTTCTGGAGGAGTTGATGGAACTGCCGAGGTTGCTCGGTGTGCTGAATTCAAGTCCGTCCCGCTCCTCTTTTTCAGCAACCCAGAAGTCATGTCCTCCCAGACCATGTTCTCTGTTCGAGACAAAATAGAGTGTCCGTCCGTCGGCTGTGACCATGGGGTTATAATCGTCGAAGTAGGAATTGATCGAGGCCAGTTTCATGACCACGATCTTTTCCTGCACTTGACCTTTCCCGGTTTCCGGCAAAGGATTGAGTTCCGATGTTGCGCGGATATAGCCGGGTGAGACGGGTTCCGGGACCGATTCTGCGGCCGGAATCAGCATATCCTGCAGTTCGCTGAGCGGCATATCCTGCAGGCTCGAAGAAGATTGCTCATCCGGTGTCTTGATGACCGGCGGTATGGTGGAAGGGATATGTACCTGATCCGCTTCCTTGTTAGTGCTACCGGTTGGCTCTGATTCTCTTCCTGAGTTCAACGGACCTTCCGATTCCGTCGGCCGGACTGCCGTGCTCTGTCTTTCCGCTGCCGACCCGGCTTCGTGCAACGGAATACCTGTGCTCTGTATCCCGTTCAGCGAAGAAATCCTTTCGCCGGGTTGTGGAGCGCGTTCTCCCCGAGTCATTGCGATGTTCTCGGCCTGCACAGTCTCGCGAGGGGTCTCATCCCTGGGCGTCAGGAAGAAAAGAGCAAGAACGACCGAACCGACCAGTGCGGTTCCCGCGATTCCCTGGATTCTTTTCCTTCCCGTTCTCTCAGCTGTTCGCCGTCGGCTGATGATCTCCGCCGCCTCTTCAGAAGCAATCAGTGAAGGTTGCTGACGCACTTGATCAAAGTACCGATTCAGGATGTCTTTGTGGTTCTTCATAACGTCTTGATTCCGCTGTGGCTTCAATACAACCGTGCCGGTTCCGGCAATGCGATGGAGACTTCACGCAGCCGCAACCGGACGGAGAAATTTCTGTCGGTCTGCCGCGGCAACGGCTGCAATTCTCTGATCTGAAATCTCTTACGTGGAGAACAGTGTGTTGCGGGAAGAAGGAAGGTCCGTTTTCGTCATGATCTCCCGGCCAAGTGAAATCTGTCCGGATTTCGCTTCTGCTCCGGTTCCCAGAAGCTCGGCGAGTCGTTCGCGGCCTCTTGAAATACGTGACTTGACGGCAGAGAGAGATGCTTTCTGCACTTCGGCAACTTCTTTCAGCGACAGCCCGGTAAGCTCGAAGAGAATGACGGCTTCCCGCTGCACATCGGGAAGCTCGGCAAGCGCTTCGTAGAGCGCGCGAACGTCAGCCCCGATCCAGACAGGAGTTCCGCTCACAGCGATGTTCTGTGCGGCCTGCTCGTCATACTCGCCAAAGAACCGTTCACGGCGTCGGCGACGGTGATACGTTCGCCGGGCTATTGTGAAAAGAAAGCTGAGAAACGCTTCTTCTTCCCGTAGGGAATCGAATCGTTCCCATGCTGCGAGAATTACATCACTCATCAGATCCTTTCCCCCCTCTGCGTCCTGGGTCATGGCCAGACAGAAACGCGACAGGTCCTCGAGCCGAGGCTCGAGAAGAGCAAGAAATTTTTCCTGTCGTCGATTCCGTTTCATGATCGGTCCTTCGTTTCTGCTGCCCTCCAGCTCCCGTTTCAGAGGTGGAGCAGCGGAGGAAAAAGTTGCAGGGGCATAAAGAAAAGTTTACAGAAGACTTTGCAGGGGATAGATAGTACGGAGGGAATGGACAGCTCCCCGAAATCACAAGAGGTATGTATGCGCCGAAACTTCCGGAGATGACAAGGGGGACGGTCCTGCTCGGATGATCCGTCCCCCTCTTCCTGTCCCGGTATCCCGTAATGATACCGTAATCATTAGCACAACTGCCCGGTCTCTTTCCTGCCGGTTTTTTATCAGCGTGCGGTTTTGCCGACGCTGCTGGTTTCCTGCGACGGAGTGGTGGCCGCTGCGGTCTCTACTACCTGACCATACAGGGTAAAGACCCGTTCCGGTGTGTTTTCCGCCGAGGTTCTCAGCGTCACTTTCCCTTCAATCGGCATCGGCTTGTCCGCCATGATGCGGGCCACCAGTTCGGTCTCCTCTCCCGGCTTCAGCACCGTCTCCTTGACGATGTTGAAGCTGACCGGGCTGTTCTCCACGCTTACTTCCGGCGGATAGATGGTGATCTCCTTGTCGCTCGTATTCATCACCCGAACGGAGGTCATGGCTTCCTTTCCGACCGTCACGTTGTTGAATACCAGCCACTGAACATCCGGATTGAACGAAACGTCGGTCTGGACATTGGCCACCAACTGCACAAACTTGGTCGGATTATTGGGATCATCCGAATAGATCGTAATAGACTTTCTGAGAGGTCCGTGTGACCGGGAGGCGTTCAGAGAGACGTGCATCGTTGTGCTCTCTCCCGGATCCAGCAGATAATCGTCAAGCGGTGCGGCGGTGCAGCCGCAACTCGGCTTCACATTCTCGATCTGAAGCTGACCTTCTCCGACATTTTTGATCTGGATGTCGGCTTGCAGCGTACCGGGCGCAATCGTTCCCCAGTCATACTGATCAACCACTTCCAGCTTACCCTTTCCTTCGCTCTTCTCTTCCTGAGCCTGTGTGGCCGCCGGAAGGAAGCCAAGCACGGCAAATGCCAATGCAATCGAAAACAAACGTTGTGTGTTCATATTTACTTCTCTGTATCTGGGTTGAATGAAACGTCAGTCTGAATGTTTGCCACAAGCTCGACAACTCTGGTCGGAGTCTGGGGATCATCGGAATAAATCGTCAGCTTCTTGTTCAGCGAACCGCTTCGCCGTCTGGCATCAAGTGACAGGTGGACGGTCGTGCTTTCTCCGGGGGCGAGCAGGTTGTCCTCCAGCGGAGAAAGCAACGTGCATCCGCAACTCGGCTGTACGCGGTCAATCTTCAGGGGACCTTCTCCCACATTTTTCAATTCAATATCGGCTTCCAGCTTGCCGGGGACTACCGTTCCCCAGTCATACTGACTTACCACTTCCAGCTTCCCCTCTCCCCCGGTCTTCGCTTCCTGCACCTGGG
>CAMLOB010000203.1 GCA_946481475.1 uncultured Chlorobiota bacterium
GTACGGTTCCCCTCTACGATCTCACGTATCTCCAGAATACCCTGGTCGGTGAAAAGCCGTGTGTTTTCACGAGCGCACGCATGGGGTTGCGGATGCGTATAGGCATCCTTCGAGCGGGTCAGCTTGCCGGTCTCCGGATCGACGTAGTAGTGTCCCTGCGCCGGACCCTCGATGCCGTAAGCCCAGTGGAGTCCGGTATTGAACCACTGCGGCGAGTTCGGGGCGGCCATCTGGTTCAGGAGCGTGTAGGCGATCTCGTCGTAGAAGGCCTGCGCATCCTCGGGCGAATCGAAGTAGCCGTGCTCCTCCCCCCAGTGGCGCCAGCATCCGGCCAGACGGTGGACCACCTGCCGGGCGCTCTTCTCGGCGCCGAGAATCGGCTCACCCTGTTCGTTGAAAAGCTGATTCCCTTCGGCATCGAATTGCGGCACCCCGGCCTTGCGGAAATATTTCTGCGCCAGGATGTCGGTGGCCATCTGCGACCAGCGACTCGGGACCTCGATATCGTGCATCTCGAAAACGACCGATCCGTCCGGATTGCGCAGCACCGAGCTGCGGAGCGAATAGTCGAACATATCGTAGACGTTCTTCCCGGCGGTCGTGTAGAGACGTGAAATTTTCATGGAGTTTTCCCTGTTAGAATTAGAGTATATGATTGAGAATTCCCACACGACGCCCTGAACCAAGCGCGCAGTCCGAATGAGGCTTTTGCACGGGCAGACCCCCGGCGTGCGCTTCGATCAGCGAGACGTGTGGAATGCGATGTTATCCTGAACGGCGACCCGCCGCGGCGAGCCGTTGGAAGACGGGAAGGAGGGCACGGCGACAACGATGGATTCGCAGAAGATGCGGATGTGAATAGTCCTTCGATGTAGTGTTGAAAAGATATGCCATGGTGCTTTGTCCCGTTTTAGAAGCGGGCGAAAGATACGGGATCGCAGAGGGGGAAGTAAAGGGAAATCTCATGTGCAATAACAGCTCCAGAACGGTCCGATTCCCCTCACTGTTTCAACCTATCCCTCCCCCTCTCCTCCCCTTCTCTCTTCCTCCACGATTCTCTATCTTTACGGTTCTTTCATCGAAAACATCTCTGATTTTATCCATACTTCACGAAATCATGGCACAAGGGACGGCAAAAAGGAAAACCGCGGGGGGAAAGGCGTCGGGGAACGGGACATCGACGAAAACGAATGGACGGAACGGAAGTCCGGAGAGGACCGGTATCGACTGGAAACGGGTGGCCCGGACGCTCCTCCTCTCCAGGGCGCTCGACCGGATCGAGGAACGGGAACTGGTGCCGGCCGGACTGATTACCTACCAGTTCTCCTCGCGGGGGCATGACCTGGCGCAGATCATTCTGGGCGAACAGATCACCAATACGTATGATGCCGCCACTCTCTACTACCGCTCCCGCCCCTTCGTCCTGACCCAGGGACTGACCCCGGTCGAGGCACTGTGCAGCACGATGGGTCGCTCCGGAGGGATCAGTGAGGGACGGGATATCGGCGTCGTCCACAATCTTCCCCGTCGCGACCGCGGAACGGTGCTGCCGACCAGCGGTGATGTCGGCGCACAGTTTACCCCGGCAATCGGGTGGGCGCAGGCGATCCGCTATCGGAGTGAAGTGCTGAAAGAGAAAGAATGGAACGGCGCAATCGCCGTCGCCCTGGCCGGAGATGCCGCCTGCGCCACCAACGGCTTCTGGTCGGCACTGACCATCGCGACGACCCTGCGGCTCCCCTATCTCTTTTTTATCGAGGATAACGGCTACGGTATCTCCGTAACCGGTGATCTCCAGACGCCCGGAGGCAACATCTCGGAGAATCTCGCATCCTTCAGGGATCTGAAGATTCTCTCCGGCAGCGGCGTCGAGCCGGAGGAGACCTCGCAACTGATCGAAGAAGCGGTCCGCTCCACCCGCTCGGGGGAAGGTCCGGTCCTCCTCCACCTCCGCGTCCCCCGTCTGTGCGGACATTCCTTTGCCGATAATCAGGCATACAAGTCGGAAGAACAGGTGGCCGAGGAGGAGGCGAACGATCCGCTGCCGAAGCTGCGGGAGTATCTCGTCGGGAAGAAGATCCTGTCCGAGAAAGAATGGTCGGCAATGGAAGAAGAGGCGTGGGAAGAGGCGGGCAAAGCCGCCGAAGAGGCGAAGAACGCAAAGGAGCCGGAGACGGCGGGCGTGCTGAAGGACAGATTCTACGAGAAGGGATCGGTACAGGTGGCCGGAGGACGGATGGCGGAGACCGGTGAGAAAGAACATGAGAAGTGGACCGGAGGGACATCGGAAGCGAAGCCGGAAGGGCCGAGGATGAACATGATCGATGCGATCCGGCGGACGCTTGAGAACAAATTGAAGAAGGACGACCGCCTCCTGCTCTTCGGTGAAGATGTCGGGATGAAAGGGGGCGTACACGGGGCGACGGTTGACCTGCAACGGGCCTTCGGAGAGGAACGGGTCTTCGATACCTCGCTGAACGAAGAAGGGATCATCGGTCGCGCGGTCGGCATGGCGATGGCCGGACTGATGCCGGTGCCGGAGATCCAGTTCCGCAAGTATGCCGATCCGGCCCACGAGCAGATCACCGACTGCGGCACCATCCGCTGGCGAACCGCCGGAAAGTTTGCCGCTCCGCTGGTCGTTCGCATACCGGTCGGCTACGGAAAGAAGACCGGCGATCCATGGCACTCGGTCTCGGGAGAGGCCCTCTACGCACACCTGATCGGATGGCGCATCGCCATCCCCTCGAACGCTGAGGATGCCGTCGGCCTGCTCCGCTCGGCGTTGCGGGGGAATGATCCGACGATGTTCTTCGAGCACCGCGCACTGCTCGACACGCGGGACGGCCGCCGTCCCTGGCCGGGAGATGATTTTCTCCTCCCCTTCGGAAAAGCAAGGATCGTTCGCGAAGGGACCGACGTCACCGTGGTGACCTGGGGAGAGATGGTCCACCGGGCCGTCGCAGCCGCAGAGGAATGCAAGGCAAGTGCCGAGGTGATCGACCTGCGAACGGTCTCCCCGTGGGACAAGGAGACCGTTCTCGAATCGATCCGCAAGACAAATCGTTGTCTGGTTCTGCACGAAGACAACTGGACCTGCGGGTTCGGCGGAGAGATCGCCGCAACAGTTGCGCAGGAGGCGTTCCGTTATCTGGATGCACCGGTCGAGCGAATGGCTCCGCCGGACGTTCCGATCCCCTATAACCCGATGCTGATGGCCGCCGTCGTTCCGGGTATCGGGGAGATCGGGGAAAGAATCGACACGCTCGGAAGCTTCTGAAGCTGCACGGCGAAACCGATTGTCGTCTGAACATTTTCTTCTTTCCGGGTGTTATATCCGGTTTGCCAAGGTGTTCTGTATGGTCGGAAGATATTTCTCAGAACAACTTTTTTTGTCGATACTCACATTCAAAATCAGGTGAAGTACACATGATGCGACGCAGTTATACTCTTGTACTCTCAACCCTTCTGCTTGCCGGATTCTTCATGACCGGCTGTGGTGAGGATACCGTGGAACCGACACCCGAAGAACCGCAGGTCCTCTTCCTCCATGCCGCTCCGGTCACCGGCGATAAGGGACTGGATCTCCTTGTGGAGGACGAAGCGGCTGCTACAAATAAAAAATTCGGCGAAGTGAGCGACTATACGGAGGTCCGTTCGGGACTGCGGAGAGTGCAGATTGTGGAGAACGGAACGACATCGGCTCTGTTCGATGAGAACATCAAACTGGACGAGGACAGAAAGTATACGCTGATCGCCTACAACGAAACGAGCGGTACGATCGGTACGCTTCTGTTTCGGGACGACCTGACCGCTCCGGCAGCCGGGAAGGCGCTGATCCGCGCCGCCCACCTGATCAACGACGGACCGAAAGTCCGGGTGGCGTTCCAGGGAGGAGGGGCCCCTCTCTATGACAGCATCGCCTTTACGCAGAACACGGAATTCTTCAACGCCGTGAACGCCGGCACCTATACCCTCCGCTTTATCGACATTGCCGAACAGGGGAACGGAGACCAGACCGGAGGGGCCGACGCCATCGTCGAGCAGCAGGTGACGCTGGAGGCCGGAAAGATCTACACGTTTGCCGCCGTCGGGACGACTGCCTCGCCCGGACTGGTTGTCATCACGCATAATTAGGACAAGGCACGGAGACGCACAGCATACAGCACGTACAGAGTTCGCCATTCAATAGAACTCGCCATTCAACAAGGACGGAACATGAAGACTATCAGATTCCTTTTTCTTTTTTCACTGATCACAATTGCCGGTCTCGGATTCTACGGATGCGAAGAGGACACGACCCAGCCGCCGGACGACACGCACGATCATGCGGAGATACTCCTGATGCACGCGGCTCCGGCCGGTCCGGGAGTTGATCTGCTGATCGACGACTCGGTCTACGTGACCAACGCCACTTTCGGTCAGTTCGGCACGGCCTATGCCGAGATCGAAGCCGGATCGCGCCGGGTCCGCATCCTGCCGACCGGCACGACGGCATCACCGGTTATTGACGAAACGCTTGACTTCACAAAGGACGAGCACTACACCCTCTTTATCCTCAACGACGCGGCCCCGCTGGTCTTCCAGGACAACCTGAGCGAACCTGCGGCAGGCAAGGCCCACATCCGGATCGCTCATCTGATACCGGACGGACCGGAGGTGAAGCTGTCGTTTCAGGGCTCGGGTCTCGGACCGATTTTCGACAACATCGAGTTCAAGGAGAACACCGAATTCTTTACGCCGGTCAATGCCGAAGAGGTTGTGCTCCGGGTGCAGAAAGCCGGCAGTTCCGGCGGCGGCGGCGGTGGTGGCGGAGGGGGCGGAAGCGAGCCGATCGCGCCGGATCTTTCCTATACGCTTGAGGATGGCGGCATCTACACAATCGCCATCATCGGCACGGTCGCCGCTACCGACGACCACGATCCGGAGATCGTGGTGATCAAGCACGAAGAAGATCACGAATAGAAACCGGAAGAACGATCTTCCGCAAACGTATGGAACGGGCAGGTGCCGGGACAACATCCCCGCACCTGCCCGTTCCGTTTCCCCCATCTCCATCCGACCCCCCTCCTCCAAACCATTCAACTCTTGACTCCCCCATTTCAAGCCGAAATCGCATACAGACCGGGGAGATGGAACTATCCTGACGGAAGCGCCGGTTTGATATATGATCCTGAGGAGGAAATGTTCTCCGGGAGACATCAGGCAAGCAGAACAACCATCCACGACGATGTACGGAGGTCGAATATGAAACGGGTCTTGCCTTTACAACACCTGATCATTCCAGTACTGGTTTTGATAACAACAACGGCGGCAATACTGATGACCGGATGTTCAAGCAGCAACAATCGGGAGTGGACTTCCCTTATGGCCGACACGCTCGGAGCCGAGCCGTCGCAGCGGGTCACCGGCAGGGTTCGCCACATGGATGTTGAAGGAGGAGTCTATGTGATTCGCGCACTTGACGGAACGAACTATAACCCGCGTAATCTTCCGGTGGAGTTCCAGGAAGACGGTATGCCGGTGGAGGCCGATATACGGGTGAAGAAGGATATGGCATCGACTGCGATGGTCGGCCCCGTCGTCGACATCATACAGATACGGCAGTGGAAGGAGAAGAAAGTTGTGGTTGATGAGAATCCGCTGGTCGGGACGATGTGGAGACTTGACGATCTGGCCGGGACGCCGATCCTGGCAGGGACCGAGGCGACTCTGGAATTCGCCGAGGATGGGAAGGTGGCCGGAAAAGGTTCCTGCAATTCGTTCTTCGGAACAGTCAGGGTCTCCGGCGAGAGAATATCCTTCAGAGATCTCGGTTCCACGCTGATGGCCTGCGCCGACAGCGTCAACCTGCAGGAACGGCAGTATCTGGAGGCGCTGGATGAGGCCGAGCGATACACGATCGAACCCCCGCACCTCCTCATCTACTTTGACGACAGCGATAAACCGTTGCGACTGATTCGTAAGGGGAAATAAAGCGAAGACATATGTCTGAAGCAAGCGAAGCCGGATCGGGGAGCAAAGGTTCCCGATCCGGCTTCGTTCGTTATCTTCGCGCCAAATTCGTACAACGACCTGAACGACTGAAGCCGTATGAAGACAAAAGGGGCAAGCAGAAACGATGACATTCTCTGGAAGATGCTGGATGCGGAACTGGGAATGGAGGAGATCCGTGAGGTGCAGGCCTACCTCCGGGGAGAAGGAGAGTTTTTTGATATGGGATATGGAGATCTGACGATCGAACCGTATGAAGGACGCCCGGGGAGTTCGAGCTTTCGCGTCCGCCACGAGAAGTACGGCGAGGAAGTCATCACCCGGGCGGCTCTCGGCAGTCTGCTGCACGATCTGCTCCATTACCGGCGCAAACAGCAGGGACTGATGCCGACAAACCTGAACTGATCCCTTCCCCGCGCCGCCATGCTCTACATCGTTCTGACGATTCTCTCCTCCCTGACGATCGCGCTGATTCTGAAGCTGAGCGAGTCGCGGGAGGGCAACCGGATGGTGGTGGCCGGGGCAAACTACGTGACCGCCTCGATTCTCGGAGTTCTGATGACTGATGGGGAGATGGTTCTCCCGCTTCAGTGGATCGGTTTCGCCCTCCTGCTCGGAGGTGGATTCGCAGCCGGATTTCTGTTGCTGATGCGGACGATCCGTATTGCCGGACTGGCCGTCACCGGCAGCGTGGCACGGACGGCGACGATCGGTCCGATTCTCCTGTCGGTGCTCATCTACGGCGAACGCCCCGATCTTTTGCGGGTCATCGGCATCCTGCTCGGACTTACCGCTTTCGTTCTTCTTGGACTCTCGCAGAGGAAACCATCGCCCGAACCGAACCGCCGATCGAATGCCGTCTTCCTGCTGATCCTCCTCTTTCTGGTCATGACCGTCAACGATTTCGGGATGAAGGTAGCGCAGGTCAACAACGTC
>CAMLOB010000204.1 GCA_946481475.1 uncultured Chlorobiota bacterium
GCAGAACGTGGTCCGGCGACAGATCAGGATGGTGCTCGACGAGTTGAGTCCGGACTCCGAGGAGGAATCCTTCGGCGCCGAGCCACGGGCGGAATTTGTCCGGCTCGTCAATCAGGTGTTGAAAGGAATTGCCAGAAGCATCGACGCCGGCTCGATCATCTTCTTCTGGATGAATCTGGAAAAGGGACACTTCATTCCGGAGGCGTGCGTGACGCAGGGGGGAGCCGAGGTGAAGCTCGGGGAGCGGATCAGATTGAGCAACGATCTGGTCAGCCAGATTGCCCGCGGCGGCGTCCCGGAAATTATCACCAATATCAGTCCGGCCGCCGAACACGAACTTGCCCCCTACTACAAGACCAAAGGGAACATCCACTCTTTCGTCGGCGTGCCGGTCTACTTCCGTCACGAAGTCGTCGGCGTCCTTGCCGCCGACTCGACCGAGGAGAGCGGATTCGATGAGGGTTCGGTGGCGACCCTTGCGGAGTACACGCTCCTGATATCGCAATTGATCCGGAGCTATGCCGAGAAGTTCGACCTCTATCTGATGCGTCAGAGCGTCGAGGCGTTCGAGCGGCTCCACTCGTCGGTGACCGGCACCGGTATGAAACCGCCGGAGATCGCCGCACTGCTGACGAAGCAGGCGGCCGATATGTTCGACCCCCACTTCGTCGCCGTCTCCCTCTTCGATAAGGAGGCAGGGGAGTGGTGCATCGTCTCCTGTCAGGCATCGTCCGATGAGCTTCGGCATCACATCCTGTCGCTGGTCCCTGACATGCGGAACAGTCTTGCCGGAGAGGCGGCTCGCAGGGCGGACGAAATCTATCTGCCGGAAGTCGGAAGCGAGATGCAGATCGCTCCGGGGGAAGAACTTCCCGGCGGCGGCAGCTTCCTGGCCCTTCCGCTGATGGCCTCGGCGAAATGCTACGGTTCGTTGATTATGGGACAGACGATGCCGGGTGCCTGGGTGGCGCGGGATATCGATCTGCTTCGCGATCTCGCCCGCTACGTCGCGATGGCCATCGAGGTCGTCAACACGAACGAAGCGCTTGAGGAGCAACTCGTTTTCGATGAGGAGACCGGACTCTACAACACGGCCTTCTTCATGGGAGGATTCGACCGGGAGATCGACCGGGCGCGTGATTTCAAGTCCTCGCTCTCTCTGGTCCTGATCCGTGTGGAAACTCCCACATCATTCGCTCCGGAGCGGAAGGGGGAACTCCTGCACGTTGCCGTGACCGAGGTGGGGAATCTCCTGGCCCGGAAACTGCGACCATACGATCTGATCGGTCGCTACGGCGAGGATGTCTTCAGCATTGCGCTGGTCGGCCGAAGCGATCAGGAAGCCTATCTCTGGGCCGAACGCCTCCGCAAGGAGATTGCCGGACACATCATTCCGTTCGAGTCGAGAACGTTCTCGGTGACTATCTCCGCAGGTGTCTGCAATGCAACCGATTCCTCCGATAAAGCCAACATCATCAACGGAGCGCGACAGGCGCTGGAGAAGGGGACAAAGGATGGGGGGAATACGGTGGTGATCTATTGAGGAATGGCGATTTTCGAATGACGATTTTCGAATGACATACGAAACCCGTAGGGGCGCAAAACCTTGCGCCCTGCGTCAGCGCCGGAATTGTCGAATGACGATTGTCGATTTTCGAATGAAGAAGATTGCCTGCAGGGATTCCCGATCGACATTCGACAATCGAAAATCAAAGATTGACGAACGGGAGAAATTCCGGAAACGATCCCCGATCGCCATTTGAAAATCGAAAATCGACAATCGAAAATTAAAGAGGGTGGCATTGCGCCTGTCGGTGCGAACGAAATGGTGTCGGCGAATGTTTGGTGATCCGGAGAAGATGCAGCCCGTCCGACAGCCGGTATTCCCGGGTATTCCACCGCTGCATTCCCGGTTCGTTTCAGAATCGATGGACGGGAAATGATCGTGGACGGGATGGTGGAAAATCGAGAGGTGCTGAGATCAATACGAGGAACGGTATGGCGTCACGCAAACAGAATGAACAAACCCGCCGGAAGACTTCCATCCGTGACCGGATCGTCGCGATCCTCACGGAATCCTCACCGGAACTTCTGAAGACCAACGAGCTTTCCAAACGCCTCGGCATCAAGGCCGAGTCGGACGATTACCGGTTGGTGCGCGAAGTGCTGGAAGAACTGCAGGAGCAGAATATCATCTTCAAGGGGCCTCGCCGGCGGTTCGGTCGGGTCGTTCCCGATACGGCGATTCAGGGGGTGCTGAAGATGATCGACTCCGGACGGTGGGAACTGATTCCGGAGGGGGGGACCAAGCCGGTGTTGAAGTTCGACCGGGAGGAGATCTGGACGGCATTCGACGGAGATACGGTGCGAGCCCGTCCTCTCTCCCTTGCACGAACCGGAGAGATCCCCTGGGGTGAGGTGACCCGTGTGGTCGAGCGGAAGACCGACCGGATCGTCGGGACGTTGCGACAGGGACGGGAACTTTATCTGCAACCGGACGGCAAGAAGATTCACCGGACGATCACCATTCCCCGGCGACAGGTGGGGGATGCCCGTATCGGGGACAAGGTGGTGGTGGAACTGCTGGAGTGGAACGATCCGGAGGTTGATCCGGCCGGAAAGGTGGTGCGGAAGATCGGGCGAGCCGGAGAGATGAGTGCGGAGATCGCCTCGCTGATCGAACATTTCGATGTCCGCGTGGAGTTTCCCGAGGAAGTGACCGCCGAGGCCGAGTCCTATCCCTCAAAACCGACCGAGCGGGATCTGAAGGGACGTCGTGATCTGCGGCAGGAGCCGATCTTCACGATCGATCCCTACGACGCCCGTGACTTCGACGATGCCATCTCCATCCGGCGCCATGAGGACGGAGACGTCACCATCGGCGTCCACATCGCTGATGTCGGCCACTACGTTCCGGAAGGGAGTCCCCTCGATATGGAGGCGTTCCGTCGCGGCACTTCCATTTACCTTGTCACCGGTGTGATCCCCATGTTGCCGGAACGCCTCTCGAATGAAATCTGTTCGCTCAGACCGAACGAGGATCGTCTCGCCTTCAGTGTGGAGATTCGTCTGTCGCCGAAAGGGGCGATCCGGGAATATGAAATCTTCAAGAGCGTTATCCGCTCGCAGCGACGCTTTACCTACGAGGAGGCGCTGGAGATTCTGGAGACCGGAAAAGGGGATTTCGCCGAGGACCTGCTGGCGATCAACAAGATCGTCCATGCCCTCCGCGCAAACCGCCACCGTTCCGGGTCGATCGACTTCAATACCACCGAACTGAAGTTCCGGCTGGATGAGGAGGGGAAACCGGTGGAGGTGATTCCGAAGAAAGCGACGGAGTCGACCCGGCTGATTGAGGACTGTATGCTTCTGGCCAACCGGGTGGTTGCCGAACATATCGGCAAGTTCAAATATCTGGAACGGCGAAAGCGCGGGAGCGACCGCAATCCTTTTATCTACCGTATTCATGATGTGCCGCCGAAAGACAAGCTGATCGACCTGTCGAATTTCGTGAAGCAGTTCGGCTACTCGATTCCGGTGGAGAATATCAAACCGAAGGATCTGCAACGCCTGATCCATCAGGCCCGCGAACAGGATCACGAGCAGTTGATTACCGAAGTGACCCTTCGGGCCATGGCCAAGGCGGTCTATTCCGAACACAGCATCGGTCACTTCGGTCTGGCCTTCCCCTGGTATACCCATTTCACCTCGCCGATCCGCCGCTATCCCGATCTGGTCGTCCACCGGCTTCTCTACGAGTACCTCAACGGTATGTCCGGAGAGCGGGCGGCCGAACATGCCGAAAATGTCGGCTGGATTGCCGACCACTCATCGCAACGCGAACGGGTGGCTGTGGAGGCCGAACGGAAATCGGTGAAGGTTGCCGAAGTCGAATACCTGGCAAAACATGTCGGCGATGTCTTCGAGGCGACCATCATCAGCATCCTCCCCTTCGGTATGTTTGCCGAGCTGAAGGATCTCGGGATTCAGGGGATGATCCCGACGAGAACGATGTCCGATGATTACTACCGGTTCGATGAACGGAAGAGGGAACTGGTGGGACAGCGGAACCGGAAGCGATTCCGTATCGGTGATGAGGTGTCGGTGCGGGTGGTGAAGGTCGATGAGATCAATCAGGAAATTGATCTGGGACTGGTTGACGGGGAGACGGAGAGGGGAGAGAAGAGGAAGGAACAGAGTCAGGATGAGACGCTCCGGCAGAGCGGGCGCAGAGATCGACGGGAGAGAGGGGAGAAGAACACGTCGCGAGGAAAGAGAAGAGGTTCGGGAGGAAGATCGAAAGGTTCGTCCGGATCAAAAGGGAAAGGACCATCCGGCAGATCGAAGCCGAAAGGAAAAGGGAAGAACAAAGGGTAGATCATCCGCCCGGTGCATCTGATTGCCGACGATTGATTGCCGATGATGAAACCCCGTCTATGCGGAGCATGAAAAGGCCGACTGACGACATCCCGGAGCGCATGAGGAACAACGTTCTTCTCTACTTCGGCGAGTCGGGGAGAGAGTGGCTTGCCGCCCTGCCGTCGATCATTGCCGAGGCGACGAATCGATGGGGACTTCAGCCGGAATCACCCTTTACAAACCTTTCGATCAACTTCGTTCTTCCCGCACGGGATCGCGACGGTCGACCGGTGGTCCTGAAGGCCGGCGTTCCGAATCCGGAGCTGTGTGCGGAGATAGAAGCCCTCCGGTTTTTCAATGGTGAAGGAATGGTCAGGCTGATCGATGCCGATCCTCCGGCCGGTCTGGTGCTGCTTGAGCGGATTCTTCCCGGCAGTCCCGTGCTGGAATCTGACGATGACCGTGCCGTCGATGCACTCATTTCGGTAACGGAAAGATTGAGATTGAAAACGGTCCTTCCTTCCGGACATTCCTTCCCCTCGCTTCGGGACTGGTTCCGGGGCTTCGCTCTTCTTCGGGGACGATTCGGCGGCGGTTCCGGACCGATCCCCTTCAGACTTCTTGAACGTGCCGAGGGAATCGTCTCGGAACTCCTCGCCTCTACCGAATCTCCCGTTCTTCTCCACGGCGATCTTCATCACGAAAACATGTTGCTGTCGGTGCGTGAGGGGGAAGAAGATGATGATGCGGTCTGGCTGGCGATCGATCCGAAAGGAGTTGTCGGCGACCCTCTCTTCGAGTTCTGTCCCTTTCTCCGGAATTCGATGCCGGCACTTCTGACCGGTATGAACACGCAAAAGGTGCTCGAACGCCGGATCGACCGACTGTGCGAAATTCTTTCGCTCGACCGACCGCGCCTGCTTCTGTGGGCTTTTGCGGAGTCGATTCTTTCGGCTGTCTGGGATGCGGATGACAAGTCCGGTTCGTGGGGGCGGGGAGTGGAGATTGCGCGGATTGTGGGATGGTTGGATAGTTGAATGGTTGATAGTTCAATAGTCGGGGGTCGAGAGTCGGGGGATGTTGGATGGTTGATAGTTCAATAGTCGGGAGTTGAGGGTCGGGGGGTGTTGGATGACTAAAGTTGGGAGGAGGGGAGTTGAACGATTTTTTTACTCCTTTTGTTTGAGTGGCGAAATCTTCCGTGCGGAGGCGGGAGATGTCGAATCCATCATACTTGATCGAGACTGCCATGAACGTACGTGCGGAATCCGTTTCATTTCAATCACGTCAACTATCGCCATTATCCTTCCTGTTCCTTGCGTACTGGGCTCTCCTCGGCCTTGCCGGATGCGGGGATGGGGTGGATGAGAGAGAGGATGCTTCCGGGAAGGACGATTCCACTCAACATCCGGTCGATGATACCGGCGATGTCGACGTCGCTCCGACGGAATCCTATCGCAATACGGAGTACGGAATCTCGCTCCGTTTCCCGCAGGACTGGATTGTCGTCGAGGAGGGGGATGTTCCGGGGGGAGGATTTGCTCTCAATATTTTTCCTCCCGATCGCGGAGCGGAGGATGACCTTCCGCTCGATGTTCACGGAGATGCGGGCCTCCCCTATGTTGCCGTCTGGCCCGGCGGACTCGGGACGGAGTTCCCGTCCGGCCGCTCGGCTTCGTTTGCCGAATCGGCCGGAGATCGTCCCGAGCTGAACTTCCCGGTCGATCCACAGGCTTCCCGCCTCTTCTACCTGAAGGACGGTACCCCCTGGGGCTACCACATCGTTCCCGCTTCCCCCCCGGCCGACTGGTCGCGGAACGGATTTATCTTCGCGCAGTATGCCGTGGAAAATTTCCGGGCCACCTGCTACGACGGCGAGACCGGGAAGGAGAAACCGGTGAGAGAATGCGATCCTCTGGAAGGGGACCGGCTCGTCCGCGAAGGGAAGGTGAACGCTGAGGAGGCCGGGAGGATCGATGCGCTGCTTGCCGCAATAACGCTTGCGAAGGACGGGAGTGATGAGGATGGAGGGGACGAGCGAGGGGAGAGAGAGAAACAACCGATCGGCGATCTGATCCGGCTGGACCGCCCCCTTCCGAATGCCGATGTCCGTTCTCCGCTGACCGTCACCGGAAAGGCCCGCGGCTACTGGTTCTTCGAGGCGACGTTCCCCGTCAGACTTCTCGATGCAAAGGGAAATGTTCTGGCCGATACCTTTGCCACGGCTCAGGGGGAATGGATGACCGAAGAATTCGTCCCCTTCAAAGTCCAACTCCGGTTCAACCCGCCGAACGACGAGCGGGGGAGACTGGTGCTGCAACGGGCGAATCCGTCGGGACTTGAAAAGAATGATCGGGAGTATGCGGTTCCGGTTATTTTTCCGCCGGGGGAGAGGAGATAGAGTGTATGGAGAGTTCGTAGAGTTTATAGAGAGGAGAGTTCATAGAGTTTGTGGTGGCCGTTGGATGTATTCCGATGTCGGGAGATTCCGAGGGGGCGAACCTTCCCGGGAGGACCTGGAGCAAAC
>CAMLOB010000205.1 GCA_946481475.1 uncultured Chlorobiota bacterium
TGTGGATACGGTTGCCCTCTACTCGGCCATCGGCGGGGGCGAGGGGAACTTCCTTTCGGCAGACTACGGATTGATCGGCGGAGGGCGCGTCAACACGATCACGGGTAACTCCACTGCGGGTACCGTCGGCGGCGGCGATTCGAACACGATTGCGGTCTCCTCTCTCTATGCCGTTATCGACGGCGGTAACGCCAACACCCTTTCCGGCGCCAGCAGTTATGCCGTGATCGGCGGCGGACGACGGAACCTGATCACGAATTCAAGCCTGCGCTCGACGATTGCCGGCGGCGATTCCAATACGGTGACCAACGGGTCGACCTACGGAGCGATCGGAGGCGGAACTCGAAACCTGATTGCCGGCGGATCCTACGGCACGATCGGCGGCGGCGACTCCAATCAGGTCATCTCCGGCGCCACGTACGGGACAATCGGGGGGGGGTACGGAAACCTCGCCACCAACTCCGCTCAGTATTCAACCGTCGGAGGGGGTAGTCTCAACACCGTCACGAACGGCGCTTCCTACGGTACGATCGGCGGCGGACGGGTCAATCTTGTCTCCAACAGCTCGACGGCCGGCGCCATCGGCGGCGGCGATTCGAACGTGGTGACCGACGGATCGTCGTACGGGGCGATCGCAGGGGGACGGAGAAACCTGGTCTCGAACGCACAGTACGGTTCGGTCAGCGGCGGCGATTCCAACAGAGTGGGGTCCGGAGCCACGTACAGCTCGGTCGTCGGCGGCTTCGGCAACAGGGTCGACAACGGCGCACAGTATTCCACCATCAACGGCGGACGGCTGAACGTGATCACCAACAGCGGTACCCGGTCGGCGATTGCCGGCGGCGATTCGAACACGATTGCCGACGGAGCCTCCTACAGCGGCATCGGCGGCGGTTACGGCAACACGATCACGACCAGCGCTCAGTACAGCGGGATCGGTAGCGGCTACGGCAACCGGGTGGACAACAGCGCGACACATGCCTTCATCGGCGGCGGACGGGTCAACCTGATTTCGAACGGCGGTATCCGTTCGGTGATCGCCGGCGGCGATTCCAACGTCATCACCGACGGCAGCACGTACAGTGCAATTTCAGGAGGAAGCAGAAATCTGTTGACGTCGATGTCCTACAGCATCATCGGGGGTGGCGATTCCAACCAGATCTCCTTCAGCGCCAACTACAGCATGGTCGGCGGCGGTTACGGTAACCTGGTGAGCAACAGTGCAGCCTATTCGGCAATCGGCGGCGGACGGCTGAACGTGATCACCAACGGCGGAAACCGGTCGGCGATTGGCGGCGGCGATTCCAACCGTATCACCGACGGAGCAAGCTACGGAGCTATCGGCGGCGGCTACGGGAACGTTCTTGCGGCGTCTGCGCAGTACGCGGCAGTCGGCGGCGGTTACGGCAACCGGGTCGACAACAGCGCACAGTATTCGGCGATTGGCGGCGGCCGACGGAACCTGATCACCAACAGCGGAGCCTGGTCGGCGATTGGCGGCGGCGATTCGAACACGATTGCCGACGGAGCCTCCTACAGCAGTATCGGCGGCGGTTACGGAAACACGATCACAAACAGTGGCCAGTACAGCGGAATCGGTAGCGGCTACGGCAACCTGATCAACAACAGCGCGACGCATGCCTTCATTGGTGGAGGACGGGTCAACCTGATTACGAACAGTGGTGTTCGTTCAGTGATCGCAGGGGGCGATTCCAACGTGGTCACCGACGGAAGCCAGTACAGTGCGATCGGCGGCGGACGTCGAAACCTGATCGGGGCAATGAACTACGGCTCGGTCGCAGGGGGCGATTCCAACCAGATCTTCTCCGGTGCCAATTACGGATCTGTCGGTGGCGGCTACGGGAACTTTCTTATAAACGGTGCGGCATACGGGACGATCAGCGGCGGTCGACTGAACACGATCACCAACGGCAGTGCTCAGGCCGTGATCGGCGGCGGCAGCGGTAACCTCGTGACGAACACGTCGTCGCACAGCATGATCGGAGGGGGAGAGAACAACCTGATCAACGACCTCTCGGAACACGCGGTGATCGGCGGCGGTGAAGGGAACACTATCGACAGCGTCTCGACCCACGCGGTAATCGGCGGCGGCGAAGGGAACCTGATGGATAGCATTTCGAACCACGCGGTGATCGGGGGCGGTTCCGGAAACGTCGTCTACGGAGCCTACTCGGTGGTCCCGGGGGGCAACGGCATGACGCTGGACGGACCGCGCAACTTCGGCTACAACGCAAACGACGCTTCGGGGGCGGCGCCGATGACGATCGTCGACTCGAACGTGGTCACTTTTGCCAACGCCGACCTCTGGCTTGCGAACAACACCAACAGCGCCGGGGAACTCCGCTTCTACGAGGCGAACTCGACGACCGGTGCCTTCCCTCCGGGGGGAACGAACTACTCGTCGTTCCAGGCGGGGACGCAGTCGGCGGATATTACCTACACGCTTCCGACGGGTGCTCCGGCGGCGGACGATTATATCCTGACTTCGACGACGGGGGGGGTGATGAGCTGGACCGATCCGGCTTCGATCGCAACCACCACCATCACCGGAACTGCGGATCAGGTGCTTGCGAACGGAACCACCGGCACGCCCCAGATGGGGAGCGTGACCCTTACGCTGCCGCAGGATATCGGCACGACCTCGACGCCGACGTTCGGCGGGATGACGCTGAACGGCAACCTGACGGTGACCGGCACGAGCCAACTGCAGGGGGCGGTGTCGAGTTCGACGGGTGACGTCGTGGTCAACGACGACGCAAACGTGACGGGCAGCCTTGATGTGGACACGGACCTGAATGTTGACGGAACGACGACGCTCGTCGGCGCGTTCGACGCGCAGGCGGCCGGCAACGTGATCGGTGACGGAACCGACGCCGAGCAGTTGCAGGTCGACGGCGTCGATGGCGGCGCGGTGGAAGTGGACGTCAACGGCGACATGGACGTCAGCGGCGCGCTGTCTGTCGGGACGCTGACGCTGAACGGGGATCTGGACATGAACGACAACGACGTCTTCAATGTCGACGAGCTTCGGGGGAACTCGGCAACGGGTGACCTGAATGTGAACACGACGAACACGGGGAACATCAATCTCGGCAACGGGTCGGGAGCTGTGAACGTGGATGCGAACGTGATCCCCTCGACCGACAACACGTATTCGCTCGGCACGGATGCTCTTCGCTGGAGCGACATCTTCGTCAACGGCGGAAGCGTTCACATCGGCGATGCGAACGGCGTGGGGACCGACGAGATGGTGCTGGGATATGACGGAACGTCGACCGGATCGATCGGCGTGAACGGGACGACGGCCATCAACGTCACGACGACGGGAACAACGGTGACCGGAAGTCTGACGGTCAACGGTTTTGCCGACTTCCACGGACCGATCGGCAGCACGGTCGGCGACCTGCATGTCGGGGACAATATGTTCGTCAACGGCGATCCCGCCGCAACGAATCTGCTCTTCACCGACAGCAGTCTGACCCGCAGCAGTGCTGCGACCGAAGTGCTGGATCTGGACAACCCGGGGACGGGAGACATCACGGTTCGGGTGAACGGGGCAACGTCGGTCGCCAACTCGCGGATCATCATCAACGACGGACACTGGACTTCGCAGCAGACGACCGCACCGGCTGCTGCTGCGGCCGGTGCCAATGTTACCACTGCGGTTCTTTCGAACGAAACCGACGTGGCCGGTATGATCGACATCACGACCAGCGGGACTCCGGCAGCCGGAGCACAGGCGACCGTGACGTTCGACGCGGCATACGCGACGGCACCGATCGTCGTGCTGACCCCGGCAAACGGGGCGGGAGTCGGTGTGGGTGCCTACGTGACCCGGACGACTGCCGGCTTCACGATCAACTTCATCGGCGTACCGGCGGCATCGACGTCGTACCAGTACTTCTATCAGGTGATCGAGACGCAGTAGTCCGGCATCGGAACGAAGGAACGGATCCGGAACAGCCCGGCTTCCCGAAGGGGAGCCGGGCTTTCCGTTTGCAGCCTTCTCACCTTCTCGGTGCAACACCCCGACCACCAACCGCTGCAACGGCTGTCACCAATACGTCTCGATGATACCCTGTCGGCTTGCCAAAATTTATGCAGTCGGGCGGCCAGTGTATTGAATAAATCTCCTATATTTTTGATGGTCCGATTCGGTAACCCTCATCTCCTTTTGATGCTTCAGGTCCGATCCCGACCATTTCACTGAATACATTGATAGCCGGTAATCATATTTGTCGTTGTCCGGACGAGCCTGATTTGTCCGACTTTCAGGTGCTCTGTGAGGGATTCAATCACTAGTCATATATCAGTCATCTATTGCCGCAAGGCAAAGGCACACACAGTTGGAGGCACATGTTTATGAGGTACCCGTTCCATCGTACATCCGCAAAAAGGGGAGTTGCCGCACTCTTCCTGCCGATACTGATCTTCAGTTCGGTTTCTCTCTTCAGTCAGAATCGCGATTTCAACACCGAACGTCTCATCCTCGATGACAATGCCGGCGACGGTACCCGGAACACGCTGACGTTGCAGACGCCGGTTGCGGGACTTTCGGCCGACCGGACGCTGATATTTCCTGATGCCGACGGAGCCATCCTCTCTTCCGTCTCGCCCCTTGTGGCCGACGGTATTCTTTTCGGCACATCCGGCGGACAGGTGGGGCAGAACAGCGAGTTTATATGGGACGATGCCGGCAGCATCTTCGATATCGGAGACGGAGCTTTCTCGGTCGACGGCACCAACGGCAACACTACGGTCGGAGGCGATCTGTTCCTGCTCGGATCGATGTCTGACCCGCTCAGTGATCTGAGCATCGAGGACAGCCTGGTCCCGACAGTCGACAACTCGTTCTCGCTCGGCACGGACGATAACCGGTTCAGCGAACTGTACGTCAACGGCAGCAGCGTTCACATCGGAGAGTCTGGGGGAGAAGTGAGCGGGTTTGAAATGGCGATCGGGTTCTTCGGCATCGTTGGTGAGATCAACATTCTGGGAGGCGATCCCGAACTGGCCTTCAACGCCGACGCACTGGAAATCCAGATGGATGCTGAAGGGGACGGCACGGTCGACGCTGCGGTAACCGGCGGAGGCATCCGCGTCAACAGCGATGTCGGGACCAACGCGGTCTACTCGGAATCGGGAATCTCGCGAAACGGAGGGGCTACGGAAACCTTTGCCTTCTCGAATCTCGGCGGCGATCTGGACGTCACGGTCAACGGCGACCTGGACGTGACCGGAACGCTGACGGCCGGTACGATCGACCTGGGTCTGACGCAGGGGAGCGTCACCTTTGCCGATGGGGTCGGAAGCATTGCCGAGGATAACGCTAACTTCTTCTGGGATGACGTAAACAACCGCCTCGGAATCGGCAACAACGCTCCGGCCGTTGCGCTGGATGTGAACGGAGGGGTGAACGTGAGCGGCGTAACGACGCTGGGGAACGGAACGGCAGTTGCCAACTCCCGCCTCGTGATCGATGACGGACACCTGACGACACAGCAGACCACCGCCCCGGTTGCCGCAGCGGCGGGGGCGAATGTGACCAGTGCGGTTCTGACGAACAGCACCGACGTCGCCGGGTTCATCGACGTCACCACCAGCGGGACTCCGCTGGCCGGAGCGCAGGCGACCGTGACGTTTGACGCGGCCTACAATACCGCACCGGTTGTGGTGCTGACCCCGGCAAACGGATCGGCCGTCGGCGTCGGCGCCTACGTGACCCGGACGACGGCCGGGTTCACGATCAACTTCATCGGCGTACCGGCGGCATCGACGTCGCATCAGTACTTCTATCAGGTGATCGAGGCGCAGTAGTCCGGTATTCGAACGAACGGAAGAATCCGAAAAAGCCCGGTTTCCCGGAAGGGAGGCCGGGCTTTCGGTTTGCATTCTTCCCGGCGGGATGCGGTAGTCGAACCGGTTGAAACCGACGTATCATGTCAGCCCGTGATACCGGGTCGGTTCACCCGATGCCGTACGATTCGGCAGTTCTCTTCTCCGAACAATCTCCTATATTCGTATCGGCCTGATTCGGTAACGCTCATCCTCTTTTCCTGATTCTTCCCTTCTCTGACGCTTCAGGTCCGATCTCAACTGCTTTCCGATACGTGTTGTACCGGATTATCATGTTTGCCGTTGTCCGGGCAGGCATGACATGTCCGGTCTTCAGGCGTTTGCGCATTCAAACCGTGGCGGTACTGTCCGGTGCCTGAAGACCTGAACGGCCGTCAGGATATCTTCCCGTTACCATATCAGACGGCTCGAATCCGGTTCAGTAAAGATTCCAGCTATCGCTGCTCCATCAGGAGTCAACATATCACTGCAAGTCAAAGGCACACACAGTTGGAGGCATACGCTTATGTGGTATCCGTCACAGCACGCATCAGCAAAAGGGAGAGCTGCACTACTATTCCTGCCGTTGCTGATCTTCGGTTCGGTTGCGCTCTTCGGTCAGACTCGTGATTTCCATACGGAACGTCTCATCCTCGACGACGATGCCGGGGACGGCACACGAAACACGCTGACGCTTCAGGTGCCGGGGACAGGACTCGGCTCAGACCGGATGGTCATCTTCCCGGACGCCGACGGCACGATACCGACTGCGTCCGTGCCGCTGAGTGCCGATCAGATTCTCTTCGGCAATTCTTCCGGACAAATCTCCCAGAGCGCGAATCTGCTCTGGACCGATGCGACGAGCATTTTCAGTATCGGCGGAGGTCTTTTTACCGTTGATGGAACGAACGGGAACGTCGTCGCGGCCGGAACGATTCAGTCAGGAAGCTCGATCGTCATCGACGGGACGACGCCGGGAGCCCACGTGCGGACAGGGCCATGGCCGGATGCGCCGGAG
>CAMLOB010000206.1 GCA_946481475.1 uncultured Chlorobiota bacterium
AAAACGTCCTTGAACTGGTTCATCCCCGCGTTGGTGAAGTAGAGCGTGGGATCGCCGTGCGGGATCACCGGAGCCGAGGGGACGATGGTGTGTCCCTTCTCCCTGAAGAATTCGAGAAACGAGCGTCGTAATTCCTGCGAAGTCATGAGCTCAATGCCTCAATGCAAAGTTCAAAATGAAAAATTCAAAAAGGAGAGGATGGTTTCGGGGGTGTTGATTCCGGATTATCCGTTGCGCCACAGGGGGTACTCCGCCTCGGCTTCTCCACGCTTGATCTCCAGAAGCTTCCGCTTCAGAAGTGCGCGGCGCATCGGGGCCAGATGATCGAAGAAATAGATCCCCCGCAGATGATCGATCTCGTGCTGCATCACCCGCGCCAGCAACCCCTCGACTTCGGTCTGATGTTCCTTCATCGCCGTATCCAGATACCGGACCTGAATCGCCTCGGGCCGCACGACGTCGGCCCGGAGATCGGGAAGGCTGAGACACCCCTCTTCGTAGGGGACCTCCTCTTCGGAGAAGGCCTCGATCACCGGATTGATCATCGTCATCGGTTTCACATCCTCGTTCCCCTCCGCTCCGCTGATGTTGATCACCAGCATCTGCACGTCGCGACCGACCTGATTGGCGGCCAGACCGATGCCGTCGGCATTGTTCATCGTCGCGTGCATATCCAGCGCAAGCTGCACCAGCTCGTCGGTCATCTCCTCAACCGGCTTCAGCTTTTTCCGCAGAATGGGATGATCGTATGTATAGATAGGAAGAATATTCATGATCGTTCCTTCGGGTCACGGTCGGTTCGATACAGCTCTGCGACCTGAGAAGCAGTCTTTTGCAAAGACCGTCGGGCATACTGTCGAATGTATGCTGCACAAAATTGTTCGTGGACGCGTCGTCCGAATGCAGATTCGTCCGAATACAAAGGACGCCGACCAGTTTTTTCCTGATCGGCGTCGTTTTGTGAAGCGGGATGGACGAGACTTGAACTCGCGACCTCCGGCGTGACAGGCCGGCGTTCTAACCAACTGAACTACCACCCCATGTTGTCAATGCAAAAGTCAAAATGAAAATTTCAGAAGCCCTTGTTCGGCCCCTCTCTCCTTCGTGAATTTTCAATTCTGAACTTCCCTTCAGATCAAATCGATCCTTGTGGACCTGAGCGGGATCGAACCGCTGACCTCGTGAATGCCATTCACGCGCTCTCCCAACTGAGCTACAGGCCCCCTTGCCCGCTCAAGGGACTGCAAAGGTACGCCAGAAACCGTGAGCAACGCAACCGTTTTTTTCGTCGACAATGATTTTTAACGGTCTTGCACGAATCACAGATCGAAGCACTCCTCTTTCCGACTGCAGGAAACAGATCGGGTTCTTTTGTGTTTCCTATCTTGCCGTTTCACAAACGGCGCCATCGGCGCTTCGAACGGCAACAGTACATAATGATGAGCAGACACGTTTTTTTTCTCCGCTCCGGAATCGCCGGAACGCTTCTTCTTTTTCTCATCCTTGTCTTCGGATGCAGTCCGGAGAGTGGAACGCAGGGACGAACCGACTCGACCGGGGCGAACAAGACAACCGATACGATCGCCGAACCGGAGATACCGCTGACGACTCCCGACGGTGAACCGGCCAGATTCGCCTTCCGTTCCGGTGAGGTGGAGATGGTCTACGAAGGAGACTTTCAGGGTATACGGCGTCTGACCTTCACCGATTACGGCATGAGAGAACGCCGGCTCGACAGCGCAACGCCGGCCTACGAACCGTTGGCCGTGGTCCCCCCGCAACAGCTCGCCATCGTCACGCCGGACTTTCACGGCGTTGTGGATCTGCGTGCGGAGAAGGGACAGAAGATGCGGAACGTCTCCTATCAGAAGTATCGTCAGGCGTGGGAATCCCTCTCGCGGCCTTTCGGCGAGATCGCACTGGAACGCTCGGGAGGAACACGTCTGACCGACACAACCCTGATGGGGAACTACCGCTGCCGGGTCTACCGGCAGAAGGGACAGACATTTATCCGGACGATCTGGACATGGGGAGGAGTGCCGATACGGGAGACGCTGGCCAGAACCGACGGCCAGCAGGGATCATTCGTGGCGGAACCCCGGTCGGTGCGAACCGACATCGTTGTCCCGGACTCGCTTTTCACCTTTCCGGAAGGATACGGCATTGAGGAAATACCATACGGTTCAGGTCACTGACATACGGAACGGACAGAACCAACACAACGCATATTTGAATCAAACGCTTATGACACGTTCATTCTATCATTCACTCGGTATACTTACACTGTGTGCCGGACTCTCCCTGTGCGGCACCGGTTGTTCCGAAGGGGAACCACAGCAGGAGGGGAATCAGCAGTTGCGGGACGCCCCTTCCACACAGGATGCGCTGACCGAACCGGCGACGTTCCGGATCAACGTCGATTCATCACTCGACCTGCCTGCCCCACCGCAAGGGATGGGTCAGAACACGACGATTGCACGATCGCCTGAAGGAAAACCGGCACTCTACGGCGTCGAGTCGGCACGGATCGTTCTGGAGGCAAAAGGGGACCGATCCGGACGTGTCGAACATATCTTCAAGGAGTACGGACTCTATGAAAAGAAAACCGACAGCACCATGCCGGTAAAAGATGTGGGGGCGAACTTCCCGCAGCACAACATTGCCCTGACCACGCCGGAGTTCACCGGATCCTACAACTACCTGACGCAATATGCCTGGCAGATACCGCTGAAATACAGCTTCCCGGTCGATTCGGCAGAGGAAGCCGGTCTGTCGCTTGGTGAATTTGAAATGAAGAAACAGGGAGGCAAGATGCTGGGGGATACCGTACTCAACGGCTACCATACCCGGGTCTACCGTCTGGAATATCCGGACATCGTCCAGACGTTCTGGCTGTGGCGCGGAGTGCCGATCCGCATCCACTTCTTCTTCCCGATGGATGATCTTGAATTCAGGCTTGAACCGGTCAGCATCGAACTGAATCCGAAATTTGCCGAAGGGACGTTTGCCTTTCCGAAGGGAGTGCCGGTTCACAAGCGGGAATCGCCGCCACCGCCGGGAATGGTTCCGCCCCCTCCCCCCGAACCGGGTCCTCCCCCTTCGTCGGATACCGGAAGCCGGAAGTAGTTCCGTTCGTAAGTCCGTATCGTATCCATAAGCGGTCTGCGTTCCGATGGAACGCAGACCGCTTTCATTTCTTCATGCAGATATACGGACAGAACCGGAAGTCCGACTCCGGCAGTACCTCACTCACTCCCGCATACCTTCGGGCAGTTGCGGCCGCACCATCACCACTTCCTCCCGGTTGACGAGAACGGCACCGGGGGCCGCACCTTTCGGCTTGCGCACGTACTTCTTCCGCGTCCAGGCAACCGGCACAAGGTTCGAGTGTTTCGCTCCGGAGTAGAAGGCGGCGATCATCGCCGCCTCCTCCAGCGTCCGTTTCGGAGGACGCCCTTCGGTATCGTTCCAGCGAAGAACGACGTGCGATCCGGACGAGCCCCGGGCGTGGAGCCAGATATCGTTCGGCCGGGCAAACCGGAGCGTCAGCTCATCGTTGTTGGCCGCATTCTTTCCGGCGAAGACCTCGTAGCCCCCATCAACCAGAAAGCGCCGGAATCGTTCCTCCCGCTTTTCTTCCCTCTGTTTTGTCTTCATACCGATCATCTCCCCGTATTCCAGTCTGACCATCTCAAGCTCGTCGACGCTTTCGGATGCCGCAAGCTTCCGTTGCGCTTCGCGCAACCCGTTCAGTCGCTCCCGCAGTTCCTCCGCACGCCGACCGCTGTGCTCGGCCTCCTTTCGCGCTCCCCGGGCCTTCCGGAAATATCGATCGGCATTCTCGGCCGGACTCAGTTTCGGATCAAGTTTGATTACTCTGCGATTCCCCTCCCAGTCGTCGAGTTCCACCCGACTCTCCCCTTTTCGCACCTGATGGAGAAAAGCCAGCAGAGTATTTCCCACTCCTTCCCACTCCTCGGCCCGCGTGATGTGGGCGATACTGTTCTCGGCATGGTCAAGCGATTTGACGGTTCGCTCTTCTTCTTTCGTCAGCCGCTTCTTCAGTTCGCCCTGCAGGCGGTTGAATTCTTTTTTGCGAAACCACGCCGAGCGGCAGGCCCGGACGGCCCGCGGCAGATCATCGAACTCCTCGATCCGCTCCACGGTCCCCGATGACTCCAGATGACGAAGCTCGATCAGCGAGAAGACGACATCCGATTCGGTGTGGTAGAGCCGGAAGTGGGGACTGACGGCCCCCTCTTCGTAGAGGTAATCCACCTGGTCGAGCAGACGCTCAAGCTCTCCGGAGTTGAGGGTATCGGTCACAACATCTTCCGGAAGACCGACACGCCACAGAGCCTCCGCGATCAGGGGGTGTCCCAGTCGCCGGAGCGCCGAGGAAAGAGCCATACGCAACGGCTTGTCCGATGAGCGGATTTTCCCGATCAATTCCTCCCGCCCGATGATCTCGTCATCTTCCTCTCCCTTCAGCACCGGATCGTATTCATCCCCCAGATTCATAAAGGAATCGACGACCTCGGTCCCCTTCGTCCGAACCACATTGCCCGATCCCTTTCCGTAGAAGAAGACCCAGAGAGTATCCTCCCCCTCGAACCGGAATCGCATCACCCGTTCAAGATCGTGCAGGGCAACCTCCAGAAGTCGCCGTCCGGCAAGTTCGGAAAAGAGATCGAAGGTATTCTTCCTCGCCCGGTGAACCTCCTGAAGCGGAAGCCCGTAGCCGAAGCGCAAATCGAGCGAGATTTCGACAAAGCTGTTCTCCTCCCCCCTGACGAACCGCATGTAGAGACGATCCTTTTCCTGCGACCAGCAGGAATCGAATCGCCAGTCGGCAAAATGTTCGTTCAGAAGTTCAGCCTGTCGTTGAAATGTCAGATAGTGGCGAATCATCAAATCGCTGTATTATACCGGTACCGTCAGATATTCTCCGTAAAGATAACCACGGAGCAACGGGATTTCCGCCAAGTGAACGCATGGAGAGCAGGCAACAGAGACTCGTCAGTACGTCAGTGAAGCGCCGGTCGCTTCTGAAACTTTCGCGAAGCACTGAAGAAGAACCCATCTCCTTCCGGAAGCTCCTTCCGGCAACCTACGGACTGGCTCTCCTCTTCTTCTTTCTGTGGGAAGTCTTCCGTCACTTCTTTCAGTCATATTTTATCGAACGACCGATTGCTCTCTGGCTGGAGACCTTTCTGGGGACATTCCTGCAGATCGGTCTGTTCATCCTGCCGATTCTCCTGCTTGGATCGATCGGCTCACGTATGATCGACCGGCACCGCGAAACGCTTCGGCCGGGGGGCGAACGGATGCTCCGGATGAGCGTCTGGATCGCAAGCGGCGTCGTCGGCTCGCTGATCGCCTACGAACTTCTGATGCTTCTGCGCCACGGACGACTCGGGATCTCCGGTTCGATCCTGACGACGGCCGTGACCACCAACATTCTGATTGTCCTCGTCCTCAGTATTGCCGGCGCCCTCTTCGGAATGCGGCGACGCAAACGGATGATTCACAAACAGGAAGAGCTGCTCACGGACGAGTTCCGGGCCGCCTACCGGATGCAGCAGAGTCTGCTGCCGGAACAGGACGCCCGCATCTTCGGCTTTGATATCAGTGGTGGAATGCAGCCCGCAGTAGAGGTGGGAGGAGACTACTATGATTATCTTTCCTTCGCCGACGGTTCGAAGGGGATTCTGGTGGCCGACGCATCGGGCAAAGGAGTGCCGGCCGCGCTGATTATGGCAAAGTTCCAGGGGATGGCCCAGGCACTCTCCATTCACATCCGCAATCCCCACGAATTCTTCGTCGGTCTGAACGACACACTCCGCGTCCGACTCGACCGGCAAACGTTCATTACCGTCGGGATGGTGACGATCGACTTTGAGGACAGATGCGCTTTCTGGCGGGCCGGGCATAACGGTCTGCTCCACTACCGGGCCGCCGACGGTGAGGTTCTGGAACGGAAGCCGCCGGGCATCGCCCTCGGACTGACGCACGGAGGCCGACTCGGCACGGTGATACGGGCGGAGGAATTTATTATGGAGAAAAATGATGTCGTCCTTCTCTACTCGGACGGATTGGTGGAAGCGGCCGACCGGGAGGGAGAACAGTTCGGAGAGGAACGACTGATCGAGACGCTGCGGAAGATCACCCGTCGGGAAGGGAACGCCGGCGCAATCCGCTCCCGCATCCTGCAAGCGCTTTCCGATTTCGTCGGCGACGCCGAGGAACACGACGACGTCACGTTAGTTGTAGTAAAACGCACATGAGCCGTGAACAACGATCCCGGATCGCCGTCCTGATCGGTCGGGCCGGATGGTGGGGAACCTGTCTTTTCGCCGCCGCCCTTTTCTTTCTGACCGGCAGCCTGATCTCCTTCTTCGAAGGGGATTTGCGCATCGCCCTGCAGTCGTTTGCAGTAGCTCTGGCGCTCTGGGCCGTCACCCTCCTGATCTACCGCAAACGTCCGGCGACAAAGAGGTTTCCCGAATGAAATTTGTTTCGTTTCTTCCATATCGGCGGCTGTATCCAAGTCGCCGATTGTCGGTTCTTCTGCATACGTTCAGCCTGCAGAGGAGAATCTTCATACGGAGACACCGTTGAAACAGCGACACCACAAAAGCCTGAAAGGACTTTCCGACGGAGCACTATGCCGGATGATTGCCGAGGATGACGGCAATCAGCGGGGAGAAGCGGCCTTTACGGAGCTGTACCAGCGCTACGCCCATCGCATCCACGCCTATTGCTACAGGATTCTCTCGAACACGGAAGATGCGGAAGACGCTTTTCAGGAGACGTTCCTCCGGTTCCATAAAACGGTAAAAGCCGG
>CAMLOB010000207.1 GCA_946481475.1 uncultured Chlorobiota bacterium
TTTCCGGACGCCAAGGCTCATAGCTGACTGCTCACCGCTGAGAGTTCGTAGAGAGAGGAGTTCATAGAGAAAAGAGAAAATTGAGCAGGTGTTTCCTGAAGCTGACGCACACTTAACCGCAAACAACTCGAAGCTGAAAACTCATTGCTGATTACTGATAGCTCATAGCTGATTGCTCATAGCTGATTGCTCATAGCTGATTACTGACCCTCGATTCCAGAGATCTGATGACACAACAACTACCCTTCAATTCGATTTATCGTCACGGAATGGCCCGCGTTGCCGTTGCCGTCCCCCCTGTCCGCGTTGCCGATCCGGACTTCAATGTCGAACGGACAATCAGTCTGGCCCGCAAGGCCACAGATGAAGGGGCTGTGCTGGTTCTGTTTCCGGAGCTGGGACTGAGTGCCTACACAAACGACGACCTCTTCCATCAGGACACGCTTCTGGACGCCTCGCGTGCAGCACTGCGGGAAGTTGTCGAGGAGAGTCGGAATCTCCGCTCTCTGCTGCTCGTCGGCGCTCCCCTCCGCTTCGACGGCAAGCTCTTCAACTGCGCGGTCACGATTCACAACGGTGCGGTGCTCGGAATCACCCCGAAGCTTTATCTGCCGAATTACCGGGAGTTCTACGAGAAACGCCAGTTCGTCTCCGGACGAAACCGCAGGCACAACATCGTCACCCTGTTCGACAACTCCGTTCCGTTCGGACACGACATCCTCTATGAAGCCGAAAACCTTCCCGGCTTTCTCGTCCACACCGAAATCTGCGAGGACCTCTGGTCGCCGATCCCCCCCAGCACCTACGGGGCCCTCGCCGGAGGAACGGTCCTCTGCAACCTCTCGGCAAGCAACAGCACCATCGGCAAAGCCGACTACCGGCGGGATCTCTGCGCCGCCCAGTCCGGCAAGATGATCGCCGCCTATCTCTACTCCGCAGCCGGAGAGGGAGAATCGACGACTGATCTGGCCTGGGACGGACACGCCATGATCTATGAAAACGACGAACTTCTCGCCGAATCGGAACGCTTCGCAACCGAAGAGCAATTGATTTTTGCCGACATCGATCTGGAGCGGCTGGCACAGGACAGGATGCGGATGACCAGCTTCAACGACGCGGTGCGGGACTACCAAAAAGAAGTGGCGGAGATTCGACGGATAGGCTTCCGGCTGGACCTGCCGCAGGATGAGACCGGTCTGCGCCGGGAGATCGACCGCTTCCCCTACGTGCCGAACGATCCGGAAAAACGGGCGGAGCGATGCTTTGACGCCTACCACATCCAGGTGCAGGGACTGACTACGCGGATGCGGTCGGCACGGATCGAAAAGATCGTCATCGGCATCTCCGGCGGTCTCGACTCCACACAGGCGCTGATTGTGGCCGCCCGTGCGGTCGACCGGCTCGGTCTCCCCCGGACAAATATTCTGGCCTATACCCTCCCCGGCTTCGCCACATCCGGGACAACACTCGCCAACGCCCACGCGTTGATGCGCTCGCTCGGCGTCACAGCCGGCGAGATCGATATTCGCCCGGCAAGCGAACAGATGCTGCGCGATATCGACCATCCATATATCGAAGGGAAAGAAGAGTTCGACATCACGTTCGAGAACGTCCAGGCCGGAGCCCGCACCTCCCTGCTGTTCCGGCTGGCAAATCACCACAACGGGATGGTGCTGGGAACCGGAGATCTTTCCGAACTTGCGCTCGGCTGGACGACCTACGGTGTGGGGGATCACATGTCCCACTACAACGTCAACGCCTCGGTCCCGAAGACGCTGATCCAGTACATGATCGGCTGGATCATCGACTCCGGAGAGTTCGACGAGGAGACGAACCGGACGCTCCGGTCGATTCTGGAGACGGAGATCTCCCCCGAGTTGATTCCGGGAGCAAGCGATGACGGAAAACCGTCGCAGCGGACCGAGGAGAAGATCGGCCCGTACGAGTTGCAGGATTTCAACCTCTACTACATCTCCCGCTACGGCTTCCGTCCAAGCAAAACGGCCTGGCTTTCCTGGAATGCGTGGAAGCAAAAGAGTGCTGGAGAATGGCCGACCAACGTGACCGAGGAAAAGCGAAATGAGTACGATCTGGCGACGGTAAAGAAATGGCTTGAGGTCTTCCTCTGGAGATTCTTCGCCATCAGCCAGTTCAAACGCTCGGCCGTGCCGAACGGACCGAAAGTCGGCTCCGGCGGCTCCCTCTCCCCTCGCGGCGACTGGCGCGCACCGAGCGACGGGAACGCCGACATCTGGTTGCGGGAATTGCGGGAGAACGTGCCCGATATCAACGAAGAATAGCTCCGGTCCGTCTGGATGCCGACGGTAGATAAAGATGCAACCGATGTGACATTCAACACTGAACAGAAACCATGAACGGAATACAGATTTCAAAACCGGAGATTCTCAAAGCCATGGAGACTCTCCCCGATCCGGTGTCGCTGGACGAGATCATCGAACGCCTGATCTTCCTCCGCAAAATCAAGCAGGGATTGAGCGAAGCAAGACAGGAAAAGAAGATCACCCAGGAAGAGGTTGAGAAGATGTTCAGAACATCAGCAACAGAATAACCGATCCGGACCCATGGCCAACATCACCTGGACCCCTCAAGCGCTCAAGGACCTTCAGGCTATTGAACAGTACTATCAGCAGGCAGCACCCGACTTCGCCGGGATTATCGTGAACAGCCTGCTTGAAGCGACAAAACGCCTTGAACCGTTTCCGGAATCGGGTCGGATCGTGCCGGAAATCGGAGATGAATCAATTCGCGAAATACTTCATCGGAAGTACCGCATTGTATATTACGTTGCAGAGAATAATGTAGATATTCTCACTCTCTTTCACGCAGCTAAAGAATTTTAGAGCAATGGGCTCCTGCCTGACCGAAAGCAGAGGGCATCATATCGGATAGAGATCCGCCGAACGGTAAGGCAATGATTTTTCCGTTTCGGCCCCGGACATCAATTCCAGAAGTGAACGTCCATGAAAACAATTTCCCAGACGATCCTCGGCTTTCTGCTCCTTCTCCTCTTCACAGGATGCGACGCCACCTATCGGCACCTCTTTCTGGTCGAGAACGGACTGGACGAACCGATCACCGTGGAGTTCATCACACATGAATTGCCGCGGGATTCTCTTCAGACCCACACGATCTCCGCGCACCGGATCGACACGCTGACCCGGAAGTCGGGCGTGCGCGATTCGAAGGAGAACGCACCGGACACCTACGCCGCGTTCGGAGAGATGACCTACTTTTCACTGCTGCGGATAACGCGAGAGAACGGAGATACGGTAGTTTCTCTTCTCAGAGATCGAAAAGAGTGGACCTATGAAGTGGTCGAGAAGGAGCTCGGGGTCTACTATCTCTTTATCGACTCCTCCGATTTCTGATCAGATACTTTTTTCCGAAGCCATCATCCATCATGAACAAACAGGTTCTTCTTCTTTTCCTCCCTCTGTTCCTCCTCTCGTCGGTCGCCTGCGGTGCATCTCCGCCGGACAGTCTTCGTGCGGCTTCATACGATTCCCTTCTGGTCCGACTCGACACGCTCCGTTCGGTCCGTGTCCGCACCTACGCGGCGACTCCGGCCTCCGGTCGCGACAGCATTCTGGACGAGGCACGGCGGGAACTGATCTCGGCGGTGGTCGACAGCATCGCTCCCTTCTGGATGGGAACTCCGTGGGATTTCAACGGGACGACCGAAGAGCCGGGAGAAGGGATGATCGCCTGCGGCTACTTCGTCTCCACACTCCTGCGTGATGCCGGACTGAAAGTCGAACGGGTGAAGATGGCACAGCAGGCCTCGGAGAAGATCGTGAAGACACTGGCGACGAAAGATCTGATCAAACGCTTCCGGAACACGGAGTTCCCCCACTTCATCGACACGATGCGGAACTGGGGAGCCGGTCTCTACGTCGTCGGCCTCGACTACCACGTCGGCTTCCTTCATCACGACGGCGAAAAAGTCTGGTTCATCCACTCCTCCTACATCGCCCCGAAGTGCGTCATCCGCGAACCGGCGGGGTCATCGCTGATCCTGGCCGCATCGAAGTATCGGGTTGTGGGGAAGATTTCGGAGAACGATGAACTGGTTCGGAAGTGGTTGCGGGGGGAGAGGGTGCGGACGGGGGGTAATGGATAGATAGTCCTCAGTTTTTTCCTTTGATCTGCTCTGGTTAATCTTTCATTTTTTCCAGTGCAATCTCTCCACTTACCTTGGTTAGGCGTAGAGCTATCGCGACTGCCAGCAGTATAGGGCTCAGCAATTGAATAGCATCAACAAGCTCACTGGAATCGACATTATCTCTTAATTCTCTTTCTCTTTTTACAAGGATATTATAGTCATCAACAGCATTCACGAACCGTCTGTAAACGTCAGCATCTCCTCCTGATGGAGGAGTTCCTGCAAGTAGCTCTACATTAACAAGCTGTCCTTCTGTGGAGTCTATCTGCTCAAGCCTGTCAAGAACCCTCCTGAACCAAACACACTGCTCATCGTATTCACGCTGGGTCTTCTCCATTACCTCTGGTGGAGGTGAGAATTCACTGGCAATAAATGTTCGACAGGCAAGAGAAGTTCCAGCTCTGGCTCGGTCTAACACCCAGCGAAATTGGGATTCAATTCTAGTCACCGTCAAGTCAGCATATCGTTCGGACAGTATGATCTGATTAGTAGCCACAGTTCCAAGTAGTCCTAACAGAGCCATGCTAAGCCACGTGTAGTCAATTTTCTTCCAGAACAGGGAGGGCATAGTCTGAAACCATACAAAGAGGAGGTGAAAGATCAGCAAGGCTATAGCAAGAACCCCTAGTATCCACAATGGATTTGTAAACCATGGCAAAAGAGTGTCCAAGTAGTCCATATCGATGTCCTTACAGCCCTGTGATGATACTTAGTCTTCAACACCTTTATGAACCTCCTTCCCCCCCTCTCTCCCCACAATCATCTCCGCAAATGCACAGAGCAATGCAAGGGCCAGGAAGTAGCGCCAGAGTTCAAGTCCGAGACGGGACTGGAAGACGACGTCGGTGATGTCGGTGCCGGCGTCGAGGACGGCAAGGTTTTCGGGGTTCTCCATGCGTGAAGCCAGAAGGTCGCGGAGAATATCTTCATCGGTCGGGCGCAGATCGCTTTCACGTCCGTCCATGTTGGCGGCGAAGCGGGCGATCTCCTTTCCGCCGCTCAGCACGCGGTAGATTCCCGGTTCGTTCAGCTTGTCGACCGAGATCGAGACGCCCGAGGCGTAGGGACGGGCCGGGACGAAGATGTCCTCACCCGACGGCGGGATCACCTGTATCTGCTCGGTCACCGCCTCGTTCGACGGCAGCGTGAGGAAGGCCTCCTCGCCGACGAGGAACTGCTGGTATTCCTCGCCGCTTGCCCCGACGTAGAGCATCGAGCGGATGGCGATCGGGACGAAGATCGTCCGTCGCGGAAGATCGCTCCACTCGTTCGACGGCGGAACGGCGATGTAGATGATCCGTCCCCGTCCCCGCCGAAGCTCCGTCATGAACGGCATACCGTTGGTCATCGTGACGATCGGATCGCCCCCGCCCGGCGGCAACGCCTTCGTGATCTCCGGCGACTCGACCCGTCCGGCAGACCCGGCACGATCGAAGACTCCGGCAAAAAGAGGATGTCCTTTCTCGAACCCGCTGAACCCGAGTGGCGGGGCATCCCCCCGCTTCTCGACGACGTTGCCGAGAGGCAGACCGATAGCCGCACCGAGCGTCGAGTTGAATTCGGTCGGGTTGACGGAAGGACCGCCCCAGATGACGAGTCCGCCGCCGTTCTCCACGTAGTCGGCAAGTCGTCCGGCCATGCCGCTGTTGACCGATGGGAGATCGGCAAGGGTGACGGCGGAGAAATTGGAGAGATCGACTGTTGAGAGAGCGTCGGGAGAGAAGCTTTGCGGACGGAGGAGTCCGGGGAGACCGAGCGTCAACTCCAGAAGCCGGGCACTCTGTCCGGAGGCGACGACCGCAACGCGCGATCCGTCGATCACCCGGAAGGCGAAGTAACGCCGGTTGTCCTCTTCGAGATCATCCCCCTCCACCTCGACATATCCGCCGAGGAAACCGCCCCGCTTCGGCGGAGCCGAAAGCTCCACGGCCACCGATTCTCCCGGAGCAAGGGAGACCGTCGTCTGGGCCTCCCGTCTCTCCTCGATGTAGAACGACACCGTCGCCTCCTCTACCTCCTCGTCGCCGTAGTTGTGAATCCACGCCCGGACGTCGAGCGGCTTGTCCGCCTCGAAGATTGCGGTCAGGACCTCCAGCGAGTCGACGCTGAGATTGACCGGCACGTCGTCATCCTCACCGATCGGCAGCAGCCGGAGTCGTACCTCCGGATCAAGAACAAACGGCGCATTCGCCAGCCCCTCGCTGTTGATCGTCTGCCGGTCGGTGACGATATAGATCTCCCGGTTGACGTTCGGCGCCGATTCCAGAAGCTGCATGGCGACCGGAATCGCGTCGGCGTAGCGGGCCTGACCGTAGCCGGTCTCCAGATCGAGTGCCTCGCGGATCAGTCCCTCCCGGTTGCGCGAGGTACCGCGCTCAAGCCCACTCCCCGGATCGGTCAGCGGAACGATCGCCGCCTCGTCCCCCTCCTCCAGCATCTCCAGCAGTCTGACCGTTGCATCCTTTGCCTGCTTCAGTCGTCCTCCGCGGTCATCCCGCACACTCATCGACATTGAATTGTCCACAATGATGATCGCCGTGGCGGTGGCCCGGGCGCCGGGAAGACCGGAGGTCCCCTGCAAGACCGGACGAGCAAAGGCGAGAACGGCGAAGATGATCAGGAGCGTCCGCAGGATCAGCAGCAGTATCTGCTTCAGCTTCACA
>CAMLOB010000208.1 GCA_946481475.1 uncultured Chlorobiota bacterium
AAACGGATGGAGAGGATACGTCGACCGTTTCCGCAGGTGGCCGACATGTAACCGTCGGAAGGTTCCCGTGTAACTCTTCCGGCTTTCTGAAGCAGAGGGGAGGCTTCCACTCCTGTGTTTTCCCTTCCGTTACAACGGCTGTCGTCGCCGGCTGCAAGTGTATTCTGTGAGCAAGAACATACGATAATTCATGTCGATTTCCACATACGGCGGAGAGTCCATCGCTACGATGGGAAGGAATCTCCTCCGGTCCCTTTTGCTTTCTTCAGTGTTGATGTTTTCCGCCGTCCGGATGATGGGGCAGGATAACGTCCGTGCGTTCCGGTTTGTGGAGAATATCGGCCAGTGGGACGAAGAGACGGCTCTGATGGGGACAAACAGTCAGGCCCTTCTCCGTTTCAGGCGGACGGCGGTCGACTGGTGGTATCCGGTTCGGGACAAACGATCCGGGGAAGACAAAACGGCGAAAGGATATGGTCTGACGACGGAGTTTGTGGGCGCTTCGGAAGATGCCGCCGTCTCCGGAGAAGAAGGGGCCGGAGCGGTCTGGAACTATTATCTGGGAAGCCGGCCGGACGAGCAGTTTACCGGTGCCCGGGATTATCGAAGCGTTCGCTATCACGGGATCTATCCCCACATCGATGCCCTGTTCTAGGGCCGTCAAACGGAAGAGGGGGAGAATCGGGTCGGAGGAATGAAGTACGATCTCATCGTCCGGCCGGGGGGGGATCCGGGACGGATCGCCATACGGTACGCCGGGGCCGAGGCGCTGCGGGTTGCCGACAATGGGGGTCTGGAGGTGCAAACGCCCTTCGGCACAGTGCGTGAAGGTGCTCCCTACAGTTATCAGGAGATCGACGGGAGGCGAGTGGAGGTGGATGTGCGATTCAGGAAAATCGGCGTCGATTCCTACGGCTTCATCGTCGGCTCCTACGATCCGGACCATCCGCTGGTGATCGATCCCTGTCTGGCGATCGAATACCTTACCTTCTTCGGAGGGGGGGGCTTCGATGAGGTGACCTCGATGGCGGTCGATTCGGCCGGGAACGGCTATGCGGCCGGGTTCTCGCGGGCCACAAACTTTCCCACCGTCCCCTCGATCGGCGAACTTGTGCCGGACAATCGTTTCTTCGTCAGCAAAATCACACCGGACGGTTCTTCGCTGATCTACTCCTCGGTCTTCGGGCCGGAATACCTCGGCGTCTATGACGTCCTTCAGGATCCGCAGACCGGGAGCGTGATCCTCAGTCTCTACGAAGGTCTGGGCGAAGCGGTGGAGGTGACGCCGGACGGCAAGGCTGTCGTGGCGATGACGACGAACCGTCCGGGACTGACAACCACCTCCGGAGCCTATCAGCAGGATCGGGCTGCAAACAGGATCAACAGCCGGTGCGGTCCTCCGTTCGGCGACAACTTCGATCTCTACGTCTTCCGGCTCGGCGCAGGCGGAACGATGGAGTGGGGGACATACCTGGGAGGGGGAGACGATGATTACGTGCGGGATATCGCTCTGGATCCCTCCGGCAACGTTGCCCTGACCGGCATAACGCACGCAGCCGTCTGCGGCGGACGGGGGGATACGCTCACCTTCCCCGTAACCGTTTCGCCCGAGAGCTTTTCCACCACCGAGTCGTTGAAGGGCTTCGAGACCTTCGTCTCGCTGCTCGATCCGAACGGTCGGAACCTTCTTTTCAGCGCCTACTACGGCGGAGCCGGGAATGAATTTGCCGGGAAGATCGCGGCCGGACCTTCGGGCGACCTCTATATTCTGGGGAGCACGAACTCTTCCGATCTGAAGACGACCCCGGGGGCATTCCAGGAGAGGGCCAATGCGGGGCTCGGCGGCGGTGTGTACGATCTCTACCTTGCCCGAATCTCTCCCTCGACCGAAACGCTTCTCTACGGTACATACATCGGCGACAACGGAGGGGCGGGAAGATTCGGACTCGGCTACGGAGACTATTTTGCGCGGCGCAGTCAGGGATTGCCCATCGGCGGACTGACCTCGGAGCGGGGATATCAGGGGCTTCTGCTGGAACGTGAGGGGGTGGTCGTTCTCGGGGGATCGACCCGGAGCCGGACGCTTCCGACAACTCCCGGCGTTTTACAGTCCGGACCGAACAATCCCGACGGCGACGACTCCAGCGGGGTGGATGCGTTCGTCCTCCGTTTCGACATCAACGCCAACCGGATCGCCGCCGCCACCTATCTGGGAGGGACCGGGTTCGACGGACTCGGTGGGCTGGCGCTGGATCCGGAAGGGAACATCGTCGCCGGCGTCGCCACTTCGTCGACAAACTACCCGATCACGCGGGTGAACGTGCAGGATCGCCTGCGCGGAACGGCCGACGCGGCGCTGACTCTGCTGAGTCCCGGACTGAACGGTCTGGAGTTCAGCACCTATGTCGGGGGGGCCGCCTCATCGGGAGCACGTCTGTGGGAGCAGAGTGTCCGGGGAGTGAGTGCCGGAGGGGATGGGAGCGTTTATATCTACGGCGGCACCGTCTCGTTCGATCTCCCTCTCACACCAAATCCGCTGAAGAACACCAACGACTATCACGGCGGCTGGATCGCCAAGTTTGTCGCCTCGCCGACCCCGCGGATCGGAACGTCGCTGACGATCGATTTCGAGCCGGAAGCCTGCAATCAGTTGAAAACCTATAACCAGTTGATTTTCAACAGCGGACAGACGCCGCTGCGGATCGATTCGCTCCTGTTTACCGAAGGCACTTTCTACCGCGTATTGAACGCACCCCCCCGTCCCTTTACCCTCGGTCCGTGCGATTCGGTGACGATCACGCTCGCGTTCGATCCGAGCATCGACACCACGCTCGACTGCGGCGATCTTCTGCGGGATACGCTCCGCATCATCTCCTCCAACGCCTCCCCCGGTGAGGTCCGGGTGCCGATCACCGGCGTCAAAAGCTGCGTCTCGTTCCGGTTGATGGACGACCGAATCGACGACCCGCGCTATCCGCTCGGCAGTCGGCGCGGATACAACATCATTGCGTTTGTCGGGGGGGCGGCGCAACAGATTACGATCGAACCGGCTCCGGAGAACGGAGGGGAGATCGTGCTTCGTTCCCCCTGGCAGGATGTGCCGGTCTCATCCGGAGTCACCTCGGTCGACTTCAGCGTCAGCGCAACCGATACCGGGCGGTTCTGTGCCACCTTCTACGTGACGGCCCAGCCGTGCGACCGGCGGGATACGATCACGATCTGCACCTACGTCAAGAGCGGGTTCTTCCACATGGAGCCGGACACGATCGACTTCGGACTTGTCGGCTGTCAGGAGCAGCGGGTGCCGACGAAGATCTGGAACAGCGGAAACGACACGCTGGAATTCCGGCTGATCTTCTTTGCCGGAGACCACTATCAGGATATCGGATATGATGTCCCGTGGGACAGCATCCGGCGTCTGCCGCCGGGGGACACGTTCTATTTTAACACGATCTACCGACCGAAGGGGGTCGGGGTCAGAAGCGGACGGGCCTACTTCGAGACGAACGAGATCCTGAACGAGAATCCGATTCAGGATGTCTTTGCCGAACTCGATACGGTCGTCTTCCGGTTGAGCATGGAAAGTCTGGAAGGGGCCTTCGGCGATCTGCTGAGTCTGCCGATTCAGTACGAACCGCTTCAGGATGGACGTGTTCCGACGACGGAGATCACCTTCCTTGCAAAGTTCGATCCGAATCTTCTGGAAATCGATGATGTCATCCGCTCCGGCACGTTGACCGACGGGTGGGAGGTGGCCGAGAGCAGGCTGACCGATGAGGGACGGGTGATCCGGCTGGTGATGGGGCCGGGCGGAAGTCCCCTGAGCGATCCGGGGACGCTCGCCAACCTCCGGATGCGCGTCCTGCGGGGGGATACCATCGCCTCTTCTCTCGACCTGCAACTTGACGGCATCTCCCGATACTGTCTGACCGCGCTGATCGATACCGGCTACGCCTTCCGGCTGAGTGCCGAATGTCTGGCCCACGAGCGGTTGATCTTCTCCGGCAACCGGATGCTGAAGCCGATCTATCCGAACCCGGTTCGCGATCTGCTCCGCATTCCGTTCCGCGTTCCGGTGGATGGAGATGTGACGATTGTGTTGTATGATGCCGCCGGTCGGAAAGTCGCCGTTCTTCTGAACGAGCGAAGAGAGGAGGGGAACGACGAACTTGTGCTGCCGGGGCGGGTGGTCCCGCCCGGACGCTATTTCTGCCGGATGACGGTGAACGAGGTGCTGACCGACGTACGGGAGGTTGTGATAGAACGATGAGGAAGCGAGCGATGACGATTCGAGCCGGAAACGGAGCATTGTGTGGTGGGACAGCAGGAGGAACGATTCCTTTTCTGCTCCTGCTCCTTGCCACAGGGCTCTATGCCCAGGAATCTCCTCCGCCGACTCCTCCCGAGCGGCTCCCCTTCTCGGTCGGCTTTCTCGGCGGAACCGTTTTCAATGCCTACGCCGGAGAACTCGACGTCGGAGCCGATCCGCGACTGGGCGGAGGGGCCTGCGGTGTTGTCGGTGGAGGGACGGGATTCGGCGGGGCGTTCGGTCCGTTTGCCGAGTACAGCCTCTCTCCAACTCTCTCGCTTGGTCTGCGCGGACTCTTCGAGAACCGCTCCGGTGCCTTGACCCAGGACCTTCCGGCAAGTCAACGTCGAATGGCGAATGGCGAGCTGGAAACGATTGAAAGTCAGTACCGGTTCGAGATGGAGGTCAGCACCCTCTCGCTGGAGCCGTACGTCGCCTTTGCTCCTCTTTCCATACCTCTCAGATTTACTGCAGGGGGGAAGATCGGCTTTGCAAACAATCCCCGCTACGAATTTGTCGAGGAGCTTGGCGGGGATGACGAGAGCGAACTTTCCTTCTCGAACGGGACGAAGCGTCAGACCTATGCAAGTGGTGGGGCGGGGAGCGCTCTTCTGTTCGGGATCACAGCCGGCGTCGGGTATGACCTTTCGATAGCGCGCGGACTTTCGCTGATTCCCGAATTGACCTTCTCCTCCTACTTCAACAGTCCGCTGTCCGGCGAGAGCGCGCCGATCATCGCCGGAGCCCGCCCCTCGGTCTCGCTCCGCTACACGTTCAGCCGTCCGGTCCCGAACCCGGATCCTCCGATCCTCCCCTCCCTCGATCCGCCGGTCCCCCCACCGCCACCCCCCGCACAGCCTGAACCGGAACTGGTCGCCTCGGTTGCGGCCTACGGCATCGGGCCGAACGGGGAGAGGAGGGACGATCTTCTTGTCGTAGAGGAGTAACGCATCAGGCGGCGGGAGATCGCATTGCTCCCCTACATCTTCTTTCCGGAGAATTCGGCGGAGATACCCTCGCGCTATACGGAAGGAGAAGACAATGCCGGGGAGACGATTGTGGGACGATACCGGAACCTGCTCGATCTGCTCGGGGAACGGATGCGGGAGCGGCCTGCAGAGAAGATCAGGCTGATCGGAACGAATGCCGATGACGCAGAGGAGAAGGGAAATCTGGAACTCTCGCGAAAGAGGGCCGCAAACGTTGCCGCCTATCTTACCCAACGGTGGGGAATCGATCCTTCCCGCATGACGGTGGAGGGAAGAAATCTGCCCGAGCGTCCGTCAAATCCGACGCTTCCCGGGGGACGTGAGGAGAACAGACGGGTGGAGATTGTTGCCGACGGGTCGCTTCTGGACCCGATGATTGTGGAGGATACGATCCGGACCTACGGTTCTCCCGGTTTCGGGATCGAGACGAGGGTGCCCGACAGTGTGGCCCCCGATTCCTGGGAGATGCGGATGGCCGTCGGGGGGAGGACAATCGGTTCGACGAAGGGAGAGGGAGTACCCGAGGGGAATGTGATCCGGCCGTTGACTCCGGAGGAGGCCGCCCTCCTGGCCTCCGGCACCGATCTGACCTACAGCCTCTCGCTTCAGAAAGAAAACGCCGACGGCTTCAGCACCGGTCCGCAGATTCTTGAGACCCGGGTAGAGCGTGTCAGGCGCGAGGATATCCTGCTCGACGACCGTTCCGTCACGGTCTCGACGCCGATCCTTTTCCCCTACAACAGCGCCGAGTTGAGCCGGGAACATCGCGAGGTTCTGGAGAAGTTCAGGGGGAGCCTGCCCGAAGGGGCGAAGCTGACGATCACCGGCTACGCCGACGATCTGGGAGAGAGCGGCTACAACCGCACCCTTTCGGGACGACGGGCCGAAGCCGTTGCGAAGATCTTTGCCGATATACCGGTGACGGTTGTCGCCGCCGGGGAGGAGGGGATGATCGGAGGGGAGAACACACCCGAAGGACGATTCTATGCCCGGACCGTCATGATCGAGGTGGAGCGATAGAAGAAAGACGTTGTCGAAGAAACAGAGGGTGGAAAATGCAGAGGGGACTGAACGATCGATCGTTCAGTCCCCTCCGTTCATACGCCTGTACGGCGGTTTCGATATCCGCCGCTTTGGCCGTGTCTATTTCTTCAACGCTTTGATGGCGCTTCTGATCGCATTGTCGATCTTGCTCTCGTTTGAATTGTCGGTCGGATCAAGGACGCCGTTGCCCGATTTGAAGACCTCGATCGGATCGATCTCGATGATCACCGTGGCCGTCTCGTCCTCCTCGATCTCGATTTTGTCCGGGAAGTTCAGCGAAAGATTCGCCGTGATGTCGCTCCGGTAGACGAAGGGCGTTCCCTGGCCATCCTTGAAACTCTCCCCCTCGATAATCACCGACCATCTGTCTCCCTCCACAAAATCGCCGAAGACCGGATCACCGGCATATTGCGGTGCCTCGCTTCCGTTGAAGCGGTGGAATTCGAACTTCACCTTGTCGTAGTCTCCGGCC
>CAMLOB010000209.1 GCA_946481475.1 uncultured Chlorobiota bacterium
ATGATGTCCATCGTTGCCATCGCCAGTCCGGCACCGTTGACCATACAGCCGACGTTCCCGTCCAGCTTGATGTAGTTCAGATCGTGCTTCCCCGCTTCCACTTCCAGCGGATCCTCTTCCGACTCGTCACGCATCTCTTCAATATCCTTGTGGCGGTACAGAGCGTTGTCGTCGATCGAGACCTTCGAATCGACGGCGATGATCTCTCCGGCCGGAGTCATCACCATCGGATTGACCTCGACCAGCGAAGCGTCCAGCTCCAGGTAGGCGTTGTAGAGAGCGTCGATGAATTTCAGGAAGCTCTTGAACGCGGCCCCTTCCAGTCCCAGACCGAACGCGAGGCGACGCGCCTGGAACGCCTGCAGACCGACATCGGGATCGACCGATTCCCTGATGATCTTCTCCGGCGTCTCCTCGGCTACCTTCTCGATTTCAACTCCCCCCTCGGTCGAAACCATGATGATGTTGCGGCTCGTCGCCCTGTCCAGAAGAATCGAGCAATAGAACTCCTTCTCGATGTCCACTCCGTCGGCGATCAGGATCCGGTTGATGATCTTTCCTTCCGGACCGGTCTGAACCGTCACCAGTTTGTTTCCGATCATGCGTCGTGCGATCTCCCAGACCTCGTGCAGCGGATTCTCCTCTCCCTCGATCGGAAGCACCTTGACGCCCCGCAGCTCCTTCTCCTTGTAGGTGATCGGCTCGTCGGTCTGCGGATCGTGGATCACCCCTTTGCCCCGTCCTCCCGCATGGATTTGCGCCTTGATGATCAGAAGGTTCGACCCTTCCTCGATTGCGTAATGGGCCGCTTCAACCGCGTCCTCGGCGTTGAAGACCACCCGCCCTTTCTGCACCGGAACTCCAAGACTGCCCAGCAGTTCCTTTGCCTGATGCTCGTGAAGATTCATATCAGTCTTTTCAGTCTATAGTGATTGTGTGTTGACGATCAACCCGGGTTTCCTTTCTCCGCCGTGCGGGACCGGGGGGAGCCTGACGACGAGAGCCTAAAATAGCAAATCTTTTTTCCGGGAACACAGTGGAGCAAAAGACGTTACAGGGACGAATCGGGGAGACCGGGAATTCCGGAAAACGGATCTTCGGGGAAGATATATCTCTTCTCTCTTCCGATAAATCAACTCTCGGTAATCCGCTTCCGCACCCAGGCCGCGGCAATCCGAAGCTCGGGATAGCCGATCCCCCCGCCGGTCAGTGCCCGGAGTTCGCGGAGGGTGGCTCCGGGACGGTCGTTCAGTACCTCGGCAACGTTTTTCACTATCCCGTTCGGCACGAATCGCTCGATCTCCTCCATCACTTCCAGTTTGATCAGCTCCTCGATATGCCCGCTGATCGTCGAGGGTTGCCGGGCCGTCTGCCGGGCGATCTCGTCGAGATCGTATCCCTGATTGATCAGCTCGTAGGTGTGGCGCAGACGGATCGGAAGGGCAAAGGCTTCCTCGCTCCCCTCAAGCTCGCTCCGGTACTCTTCCAGCACTTGCAGCAGCGACGTGCCGCAGATGTCGAAGTGTCCCTGGGTGTAGCCCTTCGTTCGCAACAGTTCCGATCGGTCGGAGGGGACGCGGTTGCTGATTCTGACCAGCACAATGTCCGGACAGACCTCGTTCCGGGTGAATCCGTCCCGGTCGGCAATCGCATCCCTCTCGGTCCGAAGACGTTGCAACAGCTCGTAGTGAGCGGTCCGCTCGGTCTCTGGGGGGGGAGGGGCAAAGGGTTCGATGTGGATGTGCGCGATCCGTTCGCGTCCCGGATCGGTCAGCTTGATAACCGGTCGCGTATCGGCCGTGCTCCTGATCGCCCCCTCTCCCAGCAACCTGTCGGCGATCCTGGTCAGAACCGTTCGTTCCTCCCCCTTCAGGATACCGTACCGGGAATGATGATCCAGTCCGAAGGTGGCGATCGTCTTCGTCGAATTCCCCAGCAGAAAATCGATAACGGTCATTTTGCCGAAGCGTTCCCCAAGCGCGGCGACGGCGATCAGGATGTTCTCGCAGATTCTGCTTTCGTGCGGAGTGATGCCGGAGTTCGGTCCTGCGGCATGAACCGGCTTTGCCCCGGCCATCATATCCCGGCGACCGGTCACCGCCTCTTCCCACCGGCTTGCTTTTCCTGCCGCCGTTCCCCGTCCCCGTCCGGCACGACAGTTGTCGCAACGCCCGCACGGCTCCGGCAGCGGTTCGGCGCCGAAATATTCGAGAATGAAATCACGCCGGCAGGTGAGCGTTCGGGCGTAACGTTCGGTGGCGTCCAGTCGGGCAACGGCGCGCGATCTCTCCTTCTCGATCTTCTTCTCGTCGATCCGCAAGTTGCGTGAGGGGAGACGTTCGGCCGGGAACTTGATCCCTCCACGCGAGGTCGGCGGCGTGTAGATCAGCAGACGGGCCATCGTCAGCCCCTTCATTCCCCGCTCGAAGTCTTCGCGCGACAGTTCGGATTTTGCCGCCACATCGTCCGGATTGAACATCATCTCCCGTCCGAGCGCTCCTCCGCCGATCGTTCGCAGAAGTCCCATCACCGTCTTCTTCCTGATCTCGTCACGGGTAAGATTATAGAAGCGTTTGATGTCATCGCTGCCGCCGGTGAACCGGACGACGGCGAGGCGGTCGGAGCGGATCTGTTCGATGATGCCGTTCTTCTCCAGCAGGGAGAATGCCCCGTAAAGAGATGCCGGATGGATGCGGGCGCGGGCGGCGATCCGTTTTTCGTTCGGCACCAGAATGCCTTCGTAGCGACTGCCGATGCCGACCTGGACCGAATCCCAGAGAGCATTGTAAACGCTTTCGAGCGTCTCCCGTTCGGGAAAACCGTTCCGGATAAAAAACTCCTGTAACCCCCGGTCCCGCGCGCTCCAGAGCATGACGCAGCGGCTTGGTCTGCCGTCCCGTCCGGCTCGTCCCCCTTCCTGATAGTAAGCCTCGATCGAACCGGGCATGTCCATATGATAGACCCCCCGCACATCCGCCTTGTCGATTCCCATCCCGAAGGCGTTTGTCGCAACGATGACCCGCGCCTTCCCGGCGATGAATGCCTCCTGTGCGGCCCGTCTGTCCCCGTCCTCCAGTCCGGCGTGATAGATCGTCACCGGCAACCCTTCGGCGTGCAGAGCGGTTCCGGCATCCTCGACGTTCCGTCTGGTGCCGCAATAGACGATGCTGACGCCGTCGCTCTCCATGTCCTCCCGGATCAGGGTCCGCAACTCTTCTCCCTTGTCGCGAGGGGTGCGGACTTCCCACGAGAGATTCGGTCGGTCGAACCCCCGGACGAAACGGCGCAGTCGGCTCAGACCGAGCTGGGCGATCACATCTTCCTGAACAAAGGGGGTGGCCGTCGCCGTCAGGGCGATCACCGGAGGACGTCCGACCCCATCGATCGCCTCGTTGAGTCGCAGATAGCTGGGGCGGAAATCGTGACCCCACTCGGAGATACAGTGGGCCTCGTCGACCGCAAAGAGAGAGACGTCGATCTCCTTCATCATCTCCAGAAACCGGATGCTCTCGAATCGTTCCGGAGCGACGTACAGGAGCTTGTACTTGCCGTAGCGCAGATCGGTCAGCCGTTGCCGGACTTCGGCAAAGTCGATTGTCGAGTTGATCGTCGTGGCGCCGACTCCCCGCCGGTTCAGTGCGTCGACCTGATCTTTCATCAGGGCGATCAATGGTGAGACGACAATTGTGATACCGGGGAGCATCAGTCCGGGAATCTGATAACAGAGAGATTTCCCCCCGCCGGTCGGCATCACTACCAGCGTATCGCTGCCGGAAAGGACCGCGCGGATAATCTCCTCCTGTCCCGGGCGAAATTCGTCGTAACCGAAGTAGCGGCGGAGAAGCTCCTGCGGGGATGCTGTGATACTGGTTTGCGGCATGTTCGTTATCAGATTTCGGGTGATCTGTTCCGGTGATGTTTTCAAAAGATAAGAAACAAGCGGAACGGGAAAAGGGGGGGCGGGAAAGAGTTTGCCAAAGGTCGGAATAGAAGGGAAAATACGGGGTTGAATGTGTAGATTCGGGGGGCTTCCGTCAACGATCATTCTCCTTATCGGCTATCGAATCGATGCAGATCCTTTCGGCAACAAGTTCTCCGGCGCTTCGCCCACATCAACGGCTTCGCCATACGGCGGCTCCTGTGCCGGAGAGAGGAATCGAATGAATAGACGTTTGAACAACCGTTCCCTTCACCTTGCGGTTATTGCCGGGACGGTTCTCCTTACCAGGCTGCCCTTCATCTTTTCCGGTTACGGCATCGATGGCGATGCCTGGCGGGTGGCCGATGCCGCCTTCCGGATCGCGGAGACCGGCAGCTATGTCGCCTCGCGACTGCCCGGTTATCCTCTGTATGAATATCTGGCCGCGCTGCTGTATCCTCTCGGAGCGGTTGCATTGAATACGGTTTCGGCTCTGATGAGTCTTGCTGCCGTGCTCTTCTTCGCGTCGATTCTTCGCCGCCTCGGTTGTCGCGACGTTCTTCTCCCCTCGATCGCCTTTGCCCTGACGCCTGCCTTCCATATCAACAGCGTTTCGGCGATGGATTTTTCGGTGGGACTGGCGTTGATGCTGGGAAGTCTTTACTGCACGCTCGACCGGCGATACCTTCTTGCCGGTCTGCTGCTCGGGATGGCGGTGGGGAGTCGTATGACCTGGGGGGCGATGCTTCTGCCGCTGATGATTCTCGCCTTTGCGGAAGAGAACGGTTTCCGGAGAAGGCATTTTATTCTTCCCCTTGCAACGCTGATCGTCGGGGGACTCTGGTACCTGCCTCCTCTTTTTACCTACGGGTGGGAGTTCTTCTCCTTTGCCGATATGTTCCCCCCGCTGATCTACGCCCTCTACCTGCCGACGGTCGGATTCTGGGGAACGATCGGAGTGGTTGCTCTCTCGACCCTCGTTCTCCTTCGGGTTCTTGCCGGAAAGAACGTTCCGGCGGAACGTTCGCTGTCGCTCGATTTTTCGGTCGGATCAGTCGGTAGGGACCGGGGCGTTCCGATCGCCTCGGGAGTTGCGGTTCTTCTCTATCTGATCGCCTTTATCCGTCTGCCGCACGATGCAAGCTATCTCCTGCCGACTCTCCCCTTTGTGCTGATCCTCCTTGCGGCCTGGCTGGGACGGCGTCGGTTTCTTCTTCTATGCATTGCTCTGTCGATCTCCCCCTTCTTCCTGTTTGTCGATAACCATGGGGCTTCCGTTGCCGGACCGATCCTTCACGATCATTATGAACGGGAGGAACGACTCGACTATGTGGAGCGGGTGCTGGAGACGACCGAACGACTGGAAGGACGGAATCTGGTGGTGACCGGCGACTGGTTCTATCCGATAGAAGTGTTGCGTCGTGAGCGTCGGGGAGGGGAGAGGGGGGAGTCGGGTGATGCGGAGTTTATCGCATTTCCGGATTCGGTCGAGACGGCGGCATATCGGGAGAGAGGATATGAAATCCGCTATCTGCCCGATCAGGAGCGCCATATCTTCAGAGCCTACGGGTACAGACTGAGTGACCTCGGCGGAAGACCTCTGCCGGTCGATTCGTTTGATCACTGACGTCGTTTCTTCTCTTCGGCATACTTCCCCATCTCCCTGTAAAACCACGCCGTCAGAAGTCCAAGTGCTCCGATGTCGTCGAGCCAGCCGATGAAGGGGAGGAAGAGTTCCGGTATCGCATCGACCGGGGAGAGGATGTAGGCGACCAGCAGAAGCATTACTCCCTTGCGCCAGAGAATGACTTCCGGATCGCGAAGGTAGCGCGGAAAGATGCGGAGTCGCCCGATGATCGAAAGCTTGCCGCCGATGCCTGTTGCCGGTGATCCTTTCTTCATGATGTGCCTGTTATCTGTGTGGTGTTTGTTTGTGTGGGGGGGAGGAGGTAGCAGTCAGCAATGAGCAATCAGCTATGAGCCGTGAGCAATCAGCAATGAGTAGACTCTGGACTCTTAACCATTCCACTATTCAACGACTCCCGACCAGTAATCAGCAATGAGCAATCAGCAATGAGCCGTGAGCAGTCAGAAGACTCCCGACTCTTAACTATTCAACGACTCTCAACCATTCAACCACTCCCGACCCTCGACTCTTGACTCCCGACTCTTAACCATCCAACTATTGAACCATCAACGACTCCCTGTAACCGAAAGGTTCCCGATGGTTTTTCCCCGGGAAGCTTGAATGGCACGGGTTGGCACCCTATTTTCCTGCCGAGTTCGTTTGTGCCCTGCATGTGATGTGATGATACGCTCAACTGCCATATACCGGATGGGAACAGGGATCGGCTTTTTTCTGACGATCCTGCTCTTTTGTTGCGGTTCCCCCGCGTCGGCGCAGGAGCTTTCCTCCCCCTGGCTTGGAACACATTTTCTCGTTGCTCTGCCCGATACCGTTACCAATCGACGAGGGAATATCCGGACATTCCCCGACAACAGTCCGGAACTGATTCTCTTCACGCTTGAGGAGACGAACGTGACGGTGAGCGGTCCTTCCGGAAGCCGGTCGCTTCTTCTTCGACCCGATGCTTCGGCCCTTCTCCTCTTCTCCGAATTCTTTCCCGCTGGGACGACGCCGTATGTCGACCAGGTCGGCCTGCCGGTCCGGAAGAGCCTGAAAATACGCTCGGAGAAACCGATCTGGATCTACTGCCGTTTTCTCTCCCCCTTCGGTGCGGAAATGTTCTCGCCGATCCCGGTGGAGAAGTGGGGGAGTGAGTATAGAGTGGGGACGTTGCGGAACGATCCGTTGCTGAAGCATGTGGGCATTAACGACATGAATGAAGAAGGGGTGGAGTCGGATGATGCTCCCGGACAAGTTCT
>CAMLOB010000210.1 GCA_946481475.1 uncultured Chlorobiota bacterium
CATAGAGGTAGCTTTAAGTTGTTCCTAAATCAAGTAATACTCATTTTTGCCTATTACATAGAGTTTCTTACTCTTATCACTGCTCCACGGACAACGACCCTGCGGAATCAAGACTGTGCCACTACTGGTAACATGAGTCTGCCACTGACACATTCTATCTTCAAATCGAGTAAAAAAAGGTTCGGCGTCTATAATGTATCCGGTATCAATCATCTCTAGCAAAAAAGTGTTATTTGCAATCGGATGAGGCTGGAGATTTGCAATATGCCTCTCTTTGTGATTTGGAAATGAGCCATCTAATCGGAAAACTCGAGGCAATTTAGGAGTGCCGAAAAGTTCAAGTACTAGGCAATCAATTCCTAAACGCCTAATATTGGTCATTAGCTCATCACATGGCTCATTCAAAAACACCATAATGTCTGGGTCAGAAGTCGAAAGAAGCTCCATCAACTTACTGTGATCAATCTCTGGAGCAACTTTGATGACCTTTTCTACTAGATAGCTATGAAGAGTTGAATCCGATTGAGTTTTCGCAGACATCAGCTTTTCCAGCTGGGGGTGAATGTGGGATTCATAGGAATGATAACACATTTCAACTTCCACGATAGCCCATCTATTAAGATCCTTATTTATTAAAGCAAGATCGGGGATGACTCCACCTAAAGGTGTTTTTAGTAGTTTTTTAAACGGAATCACATAGTGATTTTGAAACATAGAAGGAGCATGAATCTCAATTAGTGATTCAAATTGCAGCTCATACATAGAGTTTGGATGAACCTGTCGATAAGCTGTCTCGTTTGTAATAACTTGACTCATACACAAGATGGTTAGCGTTGCCTTGAGCGTGAACCAGCAACATCTGGATTCACTTGTAGATCAAATCTAAACTTTGAAGCCTCGAGGAAATCCTGTCTCTCTTCCATAGAAACCCAATGTCTGCAAGCTGCTTCGGCAACAGCACCAGTAACGTTTGATCCGCCAAAAATATCAACGACTACATCAGAATCTGAATTAGTCAAATAGTCAATAAAAAATTTTGGTAGATCGTTAGGAAATCGAGCTGGATGAAGTGGTACATTATGCTCTCGGCACATGCGTTGATAATTGTCTGATGAGGCTGTATTACTTATTGACAGGAGGTTTTTAGGTATAGCGCCCCCAGAATCTTTTTGCCACTGATCAGACACTTTGTGACCAGATGGGCGCATTCCAGCGTTGTATCCATTCCTTAATAGCCGTTCCATGCTTTTACTATAGGGCTGAAGAACTCGACGGTTATCTGCATTCGGCCGCTCTGTTTTGCTAAGCCACCATACGGTATTTACTGCATCTGTACATCGAATTCTTTCAATATTGACCCATTGTGCAGGGCCAGGCATTTTTGCCGGATTAAACCAAAAGAACTCTTGTGCCAAGTGGAAGCCAACTACTTTAACAAGGTCAATAAGAAGTTCATAATGATATATGGATCGTGTAGGAATGCCTTTCATCCATGTTCCTCCGATCTCAAGTACAAAAGACCCGTCATTCTTAAGAACTCGTTGAACCTCTTTAGCAAATGGGCGAAACCAATCAACATATTGGGCAGCGTCTGGATTGCCGTAGTTCTTTTTTTTCCTTAGAGCAAATGGAGGTGACGTTAAAACCAATGAAACGGATTTGTCAGGAAAGGCTTGGAGTAACTCTAAACTGTTGCCAAGTAATGCGCTGCCTTTCGGAGTGGTGTAGTAGGGGGCTATACCAGCATTTCTCAAACTTGAGATGATTCTCTTGTACTGTTTGTGCTTCACTGTTAATGAGAATTGTTGGTTTCTAAACGATAGAACCATGAGCTATTGAGTCGTGCTTTTAAATCGCTGTTATATGCAATTTTCTGATCTTCTATCTCATGCCTGCACAAGGCCAATATTAGTCTGACCATTTCTATCCTTTACTCATTCATCGCTCATGAGGCACTCAAGATCGCAAAATAAGTGGAATTTGCAATGATTAGATGGTTTTATGACTTTGAAGCTGGCTATAATCGGCTGCCTGCAATATAGCTGCCGTTGCTGTCTCCATCGACTTCCGTACCGGATCAAGATCGAGCCGTGCATATACAGCAGTTGCTTGCGGGGATTTATGTCCCAGAGACTTGCCAATCACGACAAGACTTGCCCCGGTTTTGGCTTGCCAGCTTCCCAGTGTTCGGCGGAGATCATGCAGCCGCAAGTTCTCTATCCCCGCGCGTTTCAGAATACGCAGCCATCCTTTCCTCGGATCGTGATAGTGGCCGTGCTTGCCGTCGCCTGGGAACACATATTCACTCCCATTGTTCTTGCGGTCGTTAAGTATTCGTACTGCTTCGTCAACGAGAGGAATAATTTGAGGCTCGCCATTCTTTGTCCGTGGAATGCGCCATTCCTTACGATCTAAGCTAAGCTGATTCCAGCGCATGGACAAGACATTATTGCGTCGTGCCCCAGTCAGGAGTGACAAGAGAACATAGTCGCGTACAATGGTATTCTCCTCTTGAGCTACGGCCTCGAAAAATCTAGGCAACTCATCTGCTTGCAGGAATCTCTCCCGGCTTCTCTCCCTGTTCTTCTTAATGCCTCTTGCAGGGTTAGTGTCGCACAAGCCAACATTCATCCCCCATCCAAAGATTGAAGAGATCAGGGCGAGAACACGGTTAGCGGTGCCGCCACTCTTCCGTTTTGGCTCTCCGGTTTCAGTTTTCGTCTTGAAGGTCTGTCGGCTGATGTTGCTATGAATGTATGCAATGTCTGTCCGGGTGATTTCGGACAGCTTCTTCGTGCCAAGTGGTTTTTCCAGATGGAACGTGTAATTGCCTTGATCCTTGTTCCATGTCCGTTTGTTCGGCTTTGCATGTCTTTCAAGATATTCGTTGAACAGCTCACCGAAGGTCATTTCTTCCCGGAGTGCCCGACGCACCTGTGCGGGATTCTCTCCGCTTATAACAGCAGCATTGAGAAGTTGGGCTTGGTCTCTTGCCTGCTCTACAGTCATTTCCGTAGTCTTGCCAAGTGTGACCCTAATCTGCCTGCCATTTTTGAGTCGGCGGTGCATACCGAATGTTGCAACGCCATTTTCAGTAATTCGACATTGCAGTCCGGGTACACGGGTATCCCATACAACTAATCGTTTGCCCGGAGGAGGCGGTTTGAGTGCTTGCAAGCTGGTCTTGCTGAACGGAAATTTCTTGTCCATGGATCAACCTCCATTGTTGGCCCGGTCATCCATTTGGGGTAACGCCGGGGTAACAGATACGGTATGATTCCATCGTAGCAAGTTAGGTGAGGATAATGTTCTAAACGCTTGATTTATAATGATAGTTAAGCGCAGTTAAATTCCATAAACATTAGTCAAATTCGTCCGGGATACACTGAAAATCGTCGTGTCGGCAGTTCAACTCTGCCCCTGGGCACCATCTTTTCAATGACTTGCGTGGAACGTACCGTATCTGTCTCCTTTCGGGGTAACACCGGGATAACAGGTGCTGTTTATAACGATATACGATGGTAGCAAAAGCTTGAGGGAATATCAAGTGAAGTCGTCGTCCAGCAGTGGGGAAGTGGCGCGGGAGAGTGCCGGCCCCGATCCAGAAAATCTGCATGGATCGGGATAGGGAGGGGCTTGTTCTCGGAGCCGTGTCCCCGCTTGCTTTTTCCGGCCAGTGCCGTATTTTTCGCCCCGAACTGTGTGAGCAACTCTTCAATCCATACTCTCAACACTATTATGAGACCTGTCCTGTGGCTGGCCTGCGTGCTGCTTTTTTCCTGTCTTTCAACATTTGCCCAATCCGGTGAAACGGTCAAGGTTGCCGCAGTTTTAGGCACTGACCTCATCCAGCTTGAGGATGGCACCAAGGTCGGCTTGCTTGGCATCACAACGCCGCAGAGCCGGGCGATCACGAAGCAGGACTGCATTGACCATCTCTCGCTCCTCATCAAGGGGAAAACCGTCCGACTGGTCGCCGACACGCTGGTGCCGGACAAGGAGGGGAAAACACCGCAACGATACGTGTACCTTGATGACAAGCTCATCAATCTGCGGATGATCTCCGATGGTTATGCAGCACCATCAAAAACCAGCCACTCCTTCAAGGAAGACTTCGCGACGGCCTACGCCAATGCCAAGTCTTCCCAGCGCGGCGCACACGCCACGGAGAAATCCACCGCCGAGCAATGCACGGCGACGACGCAAAAGGGGACGCAATGCAAGCGGTACACGACCAACCTTTCCGGCAAGTGCTGGCAGCATGAGTAGGGCCGATGATGTTCCTGAGTGAGAACTTTTTGCCTCTCGGGTGTCATACAGATGCCCTGTGGCACGGCTGATATCACAATCCCACGATGTTCTACGCGCCGTCAGTGGTGCCGCTATACAGGAAAGGGAGGCGTGGGCCTCCCTTTTTTCATGTCATGCCGCGCCGTTATCTTGCGCGGTAAAACCGGTGGCTATGAGATCCCTACTGCTCATTCTTCTTCTCTTGCCCGTTGCTGCGACCGCGCAGCAGTACGATACGGTAAGAGTCTGCACGTACAATGTGCTGAACTTCAGCAATGCGGCTAATGCCCTCGACAGAATTGATGAGTTCCGTCTGATCCTCGACGAGATCAAGCCGCATATCCTGCTGGTGCAGGAACTGGCGAACGAGGAGGGGAAGAAGATGTTCGGGGATTCTGTTGCCGGTCGCCTGGAGCGACCACTGGCCCCGATCGGAGGGAGTTTCAGAACCACGCAGGACAGCTATGTCTGGATTTACCATGATCCGGCACAGTTCGATCCGGTACGCACAGTCATTCTTGAGGATGCGGTGCGGGACCAGGTGGGCGTTATCCTGCACCACCGCAGTTCCGGTGATTCTCTTGTCATGCTGACGATGCACTGGAAAGCCGGGGATACGCCGGAGGATGAAGCGCGGCGGGAGGAGAGCGGGCGGGTGATCCTTGAACAGGTGCGCATCGCCCGCATATTCGGCGGGTTCAGTTACATCCTCTGCGGGGGAGACCTGAACGTCTACGATGCGGATGAACAGGGATACCGGTTCTTGTTGTTCGAGCTGATTGACCCCATCGACCGTTCCGGCGACTGGCACGACAATGCGGACTTTGCCGACGTTCATACCCAGTCCCCCCGCGCCCGGCAATTCGGAGGGGGCGTACACGGCGGCATGGACGACCGTTTCGACCAGATCCTGCTCTCTCCCGTGCTGAAGAACCGCTATGTTCCCGGTTCCTATACCGTGTTCGGGAACGATGGGAACCACTTCAATGATTCCATCAACGCAATGCCGAACACCGCTGTCTCTCCCGAGACGGCGCAGGCACTGCATGACGCCTCGGATCACCTTCCGGTCTATCTGGACTTGGTGTTTGAGAAGAAAACAACAAGTGTAGAAAACGACGCGGTGTGGACGGAGAGGTTGTTGGATTTGTGGTGATTTGTTTTTTCGTAAGTGCCTATTCAATCATCTGGACTTTATGGGGTGAAAATTCCGAAAGTACGATGGAGACATATTGCGTCGAATTGGATCAATGTTGATAGCAATGCACGAACAAGGCGCACTGTAGCTCTGCTATAGCAATATGTTGTTTAAAATATTTAAAGAGAAAGCCATTTTTTTGACCTTCCTGCGGGAGAAAGATAAAAATAGGCCCCGCATACGCGGGGCCTATAATAATTAAATGACTAACGCTGCTTTAAGGGGGAAGGGGCATGCTTCTTGCCGACGAGGGAGCCGGAGCGGCTGCCACTAAGCGCACAGGGAGACAGGACACGCGGCGGATGCTGTCCTTATGAAACCAATCCTGAGCGCCGTCCGGGAAGCGGACACAGTACATGTTGTTGCGTGAGCGATCCGGGCGCTCCGTGGATGACCAGTACCAGCCGGAAAAGGAAGGGCCGTCGATTCCTTTCTCAGTCGTTTTGAAGGTCCCTTTCAAAGAAGCTTGGTCGAGGTTTCTCTGCAAGACTATTAAAGCGTTGAGATCGGGAATTTGCCAGTCATCATGACCAAGAGCCTTTTTCTCATTGAGCTTTTTAACAGCTTTGGCGGCGTTATTAAAGGCCGCTGTAAAGCCGAGATCCATCGGTAGTGCATATATCTGCTTGCCATCAGGTGTCACACCGGCAAAAACTGAGCCGTCTTCCATGTCGGTTCCGGCGGTCAGGATGTCCTCTCTGATTTTAATCAAAATTCGCTTCAATTTTTCTACAGCGGCATTGTTTGGTGGCATGATATTTTGTCCTCTCATAGATAATACGAATCTTTTTATTGTCACACTATGGATAATAATATAATCCTTGGTTATTTTCCAGATAATAATTAAAAATCTGTTAAAATAACTGCGTTGACTCTGAAATGTATAGTCATGTCAAATGGTTGGTCGTGTATGCCTTGTTGAGTTATGACCCTTTCCATGCATTTTATAGTGAATTGTACAGGTTCGTGGCGCACGATTTTATCGCCCCGCTTGGAGATGTCGGGGAGCCTGGCCAAAATACGCTCCCACATCTTCAAGCTTCTTGAACCGTTCAGGGTAGATACAGACGTGCGAATCCGGACAAGACAGCCTCACGATTGTTCGGCTGGTCCAGATCGCCCGGTTTCTCAACGTCCCCGTCACAACCTTCCTGCATGGTCTGGAGCGGATCAATCCCACCGGCACATATCACGAGTAGAACACGGGGAGGGAACAACGAAAGAACGGCAGTGCTTTTCAGCACTGCCGTTTCGCGTTTATGGAGCCGTCACGGTTGTGGCCCGGATCGTTTGCGGGAGAGGGCGGCGGTGATCCG
>CAMLOB010000211.1 GCA_946481475.1 uncultured Chlorobiota bacterium
TTTTCACAGGAAAACAGCGGAACAACCGCTACGGAAGAACAAGGATCATGGCAGACAAGCCACTGAAAATAGAGGGGCCGGAACGTATTGAACGGCATCATGATCAGGATGAAACGCTTATCCGAGGTGGAAACCTCAAGCTTCTCGGGATCATTGGTGCCGTTATTCTTGTGGCGGCGGGAGGATGGTTCTTTTTCAACCGTCAGGCACAGGCCAGTGAGGCCGAAGCAAGCATTGCCCTTGGGCGGATTACTTCCTATATGAATCGGGGAGACTATGAGAAGGCGATCCAGGGGGATCAGGCCCTTCTTATCAACAACCGTCCTATAATGGGCCTGGTCGCCATCGTCGACGAATACGGCTCGACCAATGCCGGAAAGCGGGCTGCCCTGATGTTGGGGAACGCCTATATGCTGACCGAGAAGCCTGCCGAAGCGGCCGAAGCGTTCCGAACCGCTGCGGAATCGGGGGATGAACTGACGCGGGCGGCTGCTCTGGCCGGGATTGCGTCGGTTGCCGAAGCCGAAGGAAAATATGAGGAAGCGGCTGCCGGATACGACGAGGCGGCCGCTGCACTTACATCCGATATCTCACGTCCGATCTACCTTTTTGCTGCTGCAAAGAACTATGAAAAGGCCTCGAAGCAGGAGACTGCTATCGAACGGTATCGTGAGATTGCCATGCAGTATCCCATGTCCGAACAGAATAACATCGCCCGGCTTGCGCTGGCGCGTCACGGCGTGGAGATATAAGTCTGATGATTGATAGCAATAAGTGAGTATTCATCCATAATCAGGAACACTCAGAGGATTTCAATGACATTTGAGACCCCTTCCCCGTCGCCGACCAGCGGCGGCTCTCTACATATCGAAGAATTGTCTCGTAAGAACATACATCTTCAATTATCCGGTTTTCTTATTTCAGGAGGAACCATGCGACGTTTCTTGAAGGCATTGCTCCTGCTTGTGATGTCCGCTGTGGTCGGCCAAAGCGCTTTGGCGCAGCCGATTGCACAGATTGCCGGGCGTCTCGGCCAAACGGAGTATCGCGTCTTAACCAAAGACACGCTTTATCAGGTTGCCGGCGACTACCATGTCTCCGGTCTTCTGATTATCGAGCCTGGAACTACGGTCGAGTTCCTGCCGGATGGTCGTCTCATCGACTCGGTCGGTGGCAAGATCATCGCGGACGGCGAACTTGATGCGATCTGGGATCGTAACACAGCAGCGGTCGGCTCATACACGAACCGCTACTGCGATCTGGACTATGTCCGTGATCACGTAAACATTTCGGGCCGTCCCGAGTTTACGGCACAAGGTGGACCGAACGGTTCGCCGAACTGGGTGAACTATGCTTCACACCTTCTTTTCTACTATGCAAACCACTTGCAAGGGTGTGCTACTGATCCGAACCGTCGTTTGACTCAGTACACGCGGGACGTGCGGCGTGCGCCGATCATCTTCCGCGGACGCCCGATTAATCAGAACTCCGAGGAATGGGGTCACATCGTGATCCTTCCGGGTGCCGACACGGCCGTCTTCCGGAACGTTCAGTTCGTGAACTTCCGCAAGGATACCGGCGTTGTCCGCAACCAGCAGTTCTATAATCCGCAGGCGGCTCAGGGATACGACAACCAGCAGATCGTTTCGGCCGACATCCTCAACAAGCAGATGCGCAGGCTGACGTCGGGCGGCGGCGGTGCGATCACCACCTTCTCGTCGAAGACCTGGATTCTGAACAGCCGTTTCGACAGTAACATGGCCCGTTATCACGGCGGTGCGTTGCAGTTGCTGCAGTCGCCGTGGGATGCCAACGTGGCGGATCCGGGAGCACGCTCGTTCTTCCCGCACGATCCGTCGATCGGTGCAGCTCACGACTCGAATACCTATCCGGCCGGTGATCTGAATGCCTATCTGGACGGTATCGACGTTTACGGCAGCTTTATCTCGACCCCCTTCGGGTCGATTCCGACCATGCGGGTAACAACGCCGAACAGCGGCCCGGTGCAGTATCGTATGCTGTACGACGACGGTCGTCAGGCCGCGAACATGGGGCGTATTCGTCGCGTCTATTTCCGTGACAACCGGGCGATGGTGATCAACGCCATCCGGGACGTCAACGGATACCGGGATGATCCCAGTACGGTGGTGCCGGTGATCAACGACGGCTTTGTCGGGGGGATCGCAAAGAACGAGGCGTTCGGCGGTGCTCTCTATATCTCGGGGCGTCGTTATGATACGATCTACTTCGGCAACGGTCTGGCTCTGTCGCTGATGACCGGAGGACTGGTCTCCGACCCGACCGATACGCTGGTTTTCGAGCGTAACTACGCTGCGAACTTCCAGGCCGACTCGACGGGTGGCGCCAAGGGTGGTGCTATCTACGTAGGAGACAGCACGGCTCTTGACTTCGGGCTTTCCCGTTTCAAAGACAACTTTACGGCGACGCCGCAGGTGCCGAGAACCGACTGGTATCGTCGCTCGCATATGTCACAGGGTGGCGGTATCTATATGTCGAAAATCTCGCCTTACCTGAGGCTGAGAGACAACGTCACCTTTATCAACAACCGTTCGGGTCAGGGTGGCGCCATCTTTGTCGAAGCGGTCGTCAACCCCTTCGGCAAGAACATTGCCATCTACGATCCGTTCCTCTCGCCGGAGATTCTCGGCAGGGACGAAATCAACTTTATCAACAACAAGGCGGAATATGACGGTGGAGCGATCTACACCATGCGGAATATGGTGGTGCAGGGTCAGTTCATCACGACGTTCGACTCGCTGTCCGGTGCCGTGGTCGACCGTCGTATTCTCTTCGACAGCAACGCTGCCGGTCTGGCCGGTGGTGCTATTGTCGTCGATAACCAGACGCATCACTCGCTGATGCTGGAGAGCAACGCCCGGGTGCTGAATACGCTGTTCAGCAACAACTCGGCCGGTGACTCCACGCGGGTTGACGACACACGCCTGATCAAGTATTACGATCCGCTGGCCAACCCGGCCAATCCGACGAACCCGTACAGCGTGGCAACGCTTGCCGACCGGTATCAGTTGCCGCTGTCGCTTCGCAGCGAGATTCTGGGTGGTGGTGCGATCTACTCGCGGTACGGCAACACGAACCTGTTCCGTGCGGTCGAGTTCCTGAGCAACTGGACGATCGACGGTAACGGTGGTGCAATCGCGATGATTACGCCGGTCGAGGCGAATCGCTACTTCCTGGCCGACGGTGATGCAGCCTATGCATACTCGTCGAGTTTCCCGGGAGGGAGCGTCCTGCCGTTCGACGACGGACCCGAGCCGTCGGATATGCGCTATATGACCCGCTTCCTGCTGAACAAGGCAGTGAAGGGAGGGGCACCGTTCCGTCAGCATCCGCGTGACACGACGACGATCGTGGAGAATACGCTGGATGATCCGTATCGTAATGGAACCGGTCTGGGTGGAGCGATCTATCTGAATGATCGTCTGCAGCCGGTCGGTGGTGCTCCCGGTTTCCCGCGGGAAGATTCGGTGATTCTGCACCGTGTCCGTATTCAGGGTGACACGGCATATTCGGGTGCAGCGGTCTATTCCGATAACTTCGATCTGAAAGTGGTCTTCTCCCGTTCGTTGATTGCCAACAACGTGGCGGTCTCGAACGAGGGACGGAACATCGACACGTTTGCAAACTGGCAGACCTCACCGGCAGCTTCGCGCACGGCCGGCGCCATTCTCTATGGCGAGATTCAGGGGCCGATGCCGCTGGTGGACTACCATACCGGTGCAAACTCGATTTATGACAACGATGCCCGCTATCTGGTCCGCATCGCCGATGCTCCTCCGGGAACGCCCGGATTGGGTGCAAGTGGTGCCGATACGCTCCGGGGCAACTTCTGGGGCGAGGTGCAGGCACCGGTTACGACCATTCTTCCGACCGGTACGCAGCAGGAAACGTTCTTCATTCAAGGAGACAGTTGCTGGTTGCCGTTGAAAAATGTGGGTGGAACACAGGCGGTCAACGAACAGGGACCGTTTGAGTCGAAGCACGTCTACAACTACCGGCCGGTGCCGTATGGTATGATCCCCGATACGCTGTTGCTTGAGGGACGTATCTACGACATCTATGACAAGGGCCTTGATATTCGTGCGGTCGATTACTCCGGTCCGCGGATGGCGCCGATCGAAGACTTCGCAGTCGGCATTCCGCCGGTGCTTCGTCAGTATGCCGCCGGAAGCGTCTATGAAGGGAAGGTCGTTCGTCGTCTGACGCGCGATCCCTTCAAGGCCGAGGTTGATACGACCTACGCGAAGCTGATGCGGGAGTTCGTGGGGGATCATCCGATCGGGTATCCGCTCTTTCTCGAGTCGCAGGCCGACTATCGTGGCGATGCGAATACCGATAACAACGATCCGTACTCGCTGAACCACACGGTGATGCTGGTCATCAACGCAGAGACTGGCGAGTTTATCCGCTCGAACCTGAAGCAATATCAGGAAGGAGATGCGCGCTTCTGGTCACGTGTCGAATTCGTACCGGATTCGATCAACCGGAATGTGTTGGGTCGTCGTGCTACCGAGCGTCGCGCGGCCTTCTCGATCGGTGAACTGTATCGTCTGACGCCTTCCTACTATCTGGAGCAGGGCTTCACGCTTGAGGAAGCACGTTTCATGGCGGCTCGTTATGAGGATTCGGTTGCTCTGGACGGACGTCGCTATGGCGAACTCCCGGCCAATCTGGGTGGTCCGACCTTCGGGTACGTGAATCGTCCGAGCCTTCCGACGCCGCCGAACCCGCCGTTTGTGAACGTATACGCAGGTGAGCGGTATCATGCGTTGCCGGTGAAGACCGGGGATCGTATCTGGGTAATCTCCAGAACGGTTCTGTGGAACAGCGACAGCAGCCGTACCTGGGTGGAGAATATGGCCCGATTTACGGGAATGGAGTTCCGTATCGACGTCGACAACAGCGTTCTGGCTCCGTTCCTGCGTGGACAGATCGACTCGCTGCAGGCAAAGACGCCGGCAGAGCTGCGGAATACCCGCTTCCTCTGGGAGGATCGCGTCTACGAGAGCGACCCGACCGGTCGTATCGAGTCGTCGATTCTGGACGTGACGGCAAACGAGGTGAACGGATTCTATGATCCGCGTTCGCTCTTCTTCCCGGATCGCTACACGGGTCTGCGCTATGAGTGGACGCCGCTGATCGAGACTCCGGGCTTCACGCCGTCGCCGAGCACGAATCCGGCAGCAATCCGTCTGGCATCGTGGCTGAAGGCCGATACGGTCTATCCGGCCAATGTGGACCAGGATGCAATCGACCGCGACACGGCACACAAGTGGGGCTTCATTCGCTTCTGGGGTAATCCGCACAATCCGGATGTTGTACCGGGTGGTGAACTCCTGGAGGTGAAGGTCTCGAACTATCCGCCGGATCAACGGACGATCGACAGCCTGAAGGGGCTGGTCGGAGCCGACACTGTGGCCGATTACATCTTCCTGTATCCGCCGTACTTCAACTGCCAGGTCTACGATCCGGCGAATGCACGGTACCTGCAGCAGGATACGGTCAATATCAGCTCGGCAAGCACAGCCACCTATCGTCTGCGCATCTTTGTGCAGGACTCGATTCCGGTTGAGCTTAACAGTGTGCCGGGATGCCAGGATCCGGGACTGAATCTGGTAATTGCCCAGTGGACCGACAAGCTCCGGTTCAATTACGATGTAAACACCGACGACGAGGTGGAGGATCGTGCTGCCGAAGCAGAGCTGTGGGACTTCCGTTACGGACGGACCACCTACGGCTTTGTCTTCACGCAGGGGAATACGGGAACAACCGATGACGTAACCGAGGTTCGTCCGGTCTGGCTTGCCGACCAGTATCTGCGCGATGTCAACCAGGGTCTGGATAACGGCGCAACGCTGCTTCAGACCGGTAATCTGGTGGTCCGGATCGATTCGACGGAGGCTGATGGCCTGCTGAAGAATCCGGCCCAGCTGAACAACGTGTATAACCTGGATTCTGTCTATACGGTTATTGTGAACGACGGACATACCGGAAACAACAAGTTCGACTACCGCGTGCTGGTCAACGCACAGCCGAGGCTGCTGCCGAATGCCAGCGGACAGTATGTGCTGCCGAACGCCAAGGAGGACTTCGATTATAACCGTACGATGCTTGACCTGAGCCGTGCGATCACATCAGAGGATCGCAACTTCGGCCAGCGTCGTCTCTATCAGCTTGTCTATCGTGACGATGCGTTGAACGGTGCTGATATTCAGGATGGGGCGGTTGTCAAGGATACCACCGCAACGAGCACGGCAACGGTTGCCAAGGTTCGCAAGGACACGTGCTATCTCGAAGCCGGAATCCTGGATGCACCGAAGACAACACCGAGCTGGCTCAAGATCAATCCGATCTCGGGTATCCTCTATGGTACGCCGGGTCTGAACGACGCACCGCGCACCGATTCGGTGACGGTGATCGTGACCGACGAGTACGGACTGAGCGATGTTCGGGTCTACAGAATTACTGTCGATTCGACGCAGCATCCGCCGGATCTGCGCGGCTTGCCGCCGATCCGTTGTGCAATCGTCGGACAGCAGTACAAGGACTCGCTCTGCGTAAGCGATCGCGACTTCGGACGTCTGGCCGCACCGGATACGGTGACGCTGACGGCGACCGGAAGCGTACCGGGTCAGACTCCGATCACGCTGGATGTCAGCCCGTCGACCTGGAACGGACCGTTTAATCCGGATACCTGTCTGCCGATCAGCATCGAGACGACCGCTATCCCGAGTGCATTTGCGGGACAGAAGA
>CAMLOB010000212.1 GCA_946481475.1 uncultured Chlorobiota bacterium
GCATTCATGAAAATAAAAAACCGGATGCCGTTCCGGAGACCGGCATCCGGTTGACGCATGTCTCAGCCCGCCGTTCAGGTCGCAACCATGTCGGGCAGATTCACAATCATGCCCCCCTGCGGGAAATGCAGGCTGACCCCGCCGATACTGTCAACGACGACCTCCACTGTCCCCTGCCCCTCATAGCGAAAATATGCATCCACCCCGCGATAGCGGATGAGTCCTCCCCACGTACTCTCGGTCCAGGGAATATCGGGACTGGTAAACTCCGGCAGCTTCCTGTCCCCCAGATCGATAAAGTTGATCTCCCCCATACCCGGAACGTTGATGTAGCAGTTCCCCCAGTTCTTGTAGGATATTTTGCCTCCGTTCGGGGGAATGGGATCGGGGGGGATCGGACGGACCTCCGGTCCTCCTGAAGTCAGTTCCCAGTGGTAGTTGTTGGTGACGGTTACGTCGTACATACAGCCTCCTGTAATGAATGTAAGGGATGACGGAAGACTCTTTCTCCCGTCTCGATTGAAGCATACGGCGTCGTGAGATTCTTTGCAGGCAGACGAAAAGGGGAGATCTACTCCGGATACTCCCCCACAACGATCGGCTCCCCCGGCTCGCCGAAGGCGTATCCGCGGATCGAGGCGATCAATCGCCACTCGGATTCACCCTGAACCAGGCAGGAGTTCGCCATGACCCTGATCCAGCCGTAGCGGGCTTGCGCTCCGGTGTCGATCCTGAGACCGATGTATTCTCCTTCAGGATCGGTTCGCAGACCCGGCGTCAGAATCCAGTCGATCAGGTTGTAGCGAGCCGAGGCCAGCGTCCTGCTGAAACCCGACCAGTAAGGATAGCCTTTGTGATTCAGGAACTGTTCCAGCTCGTTTGCCGGGCCGACGGTGTCTCCCGGTTGCAGAGGTATGCGGTTTTCGGTTGTGAGAAGGAAACATCCCGGACGGGGATAGAATTCGAGGGAATGGGATGCTCCGCTGGGAGGTTGATCGGAAGTCATAGTGAACCGGTCATCCAGTTGGAAATCATACGCCCCGTCCCCGGTAAAATCCAGAAGGCGGGGGAACTCCGTCACCGGCTCATCCCCCGGCGCGATGACGTCGCATGAGAGAAGGAAGAGGAGAGGGAGAAAAGCAAAAACGACGGATGGTTTCATGGTGCGATAACGTTGATGCCGGTGAAAGCTGAAAGGGAGAAGATAAGCAGAAGAAGGAGATGGCGGAGATGTCCCGTGCGCCGGATGAAACGGGACACGGATCGGACGGATTGAAGACGGATGAGCGCGGATCGGGGAGATCGTGCTCATCCGTCTTCCGGTTTCGTTTCTGCACGGCGGGTACGGAGTTCTTTTATCGGACGATGATCAGCGGCAGTTGATGGCGATCCTTCGCCCGTTCGATCACTACCAGATAGCGTCCTGCCGGGATACCTGACAGATCGACGTGTTGCCGGTGCGTTCCGGATGTGTAGAGCGTCTGATCCCACCGCATGATCTCCCCTCCCCCCATATCGATCAGCGCAATGGTCAGCCGTTCCGGTCCGGAGACCGACAGGATCAGTTCTGCCTGGTTATCTGCGATGTTCGGGGAGATCGAAGCGGCGAAGTCCATTCCCTTCCCTCGGCCGACCGAAGAGGAAGAAGTTGTTGTAAAGATGAGCACGCCGGTCTGTTGCGACGACCAGAGACTGGTGACGCCGCCGGCGTTTCGCGCCCGGACCCGACCGTAGTAGGTTGTGTTGGCGGAAAGACCGGTCAGAAGGAAGGTGGTATCCTTGATGTCGTTGTAGGAAGAGACGTTGATGAAGAATGTCGGCTCGATGCCGATCGCCAGATCGTATCCGGTCGCATCGGTGATGCGCGTCCAGCTCAGCCTCAGGTCGAGAGGCTGATCGGTCGCCCCCTGTTCCGGCGAAGTGAAGCCGGGCGTCGCCACGGTCACCCCCTCTCCTTGCGTCAGCAGATAGAGGACCACCGACCAGTCGCTCGTCAACTCGGCGTTGCGCGCCCGGACCCGTATGGCGTAGCGGACGTGCGGCTCCAGTTGCAGTTCCAGCGATGTCCCGCTCAGTCCGGTCTCCTCGATAAAGGGATCATTGAAGACCTCGTGTGCCACGATGTTGTACTCGTAGGCGGTGTCCCCTACCTGCACATCATACATCGTCGCCCCCGCGACCGGCGTCCAGGAAAGAGTCGTCGTCAGCGGATGGTCGACGAAATTGTTGTTCGGCTTTGTGATGTGAGGGGCGACCAGCGTCTTCTCTCCCCGGTAGGCGATCGACCTGTTGAAGCTGCCGAGTGCAATCGCCTCGTCGACCGTCGGGTAGGCAATGTCCCGGAAGGTCGTGTATTCCGATGTCAGTTCCGATGGAGGCCACTCCTGATGCCAGCTTTCCCCCCCGTCGGTGGTGCGCAGAATCTTTGCGTAGCCTCCGACGCCGATGCCGTTCATCGGATCGGCAAAGTCGATGGCGAACAGACCGAACCGGAAGTCGATGGCCGAATCGAGGACCGTCTCCCACGTGACGCCGCCGTCGGTCGATTTGCGGATGATGTCGTTCTCCGTATCCCCGACTCCGGTCCGTCTCCCTCCCACACTCCACAGCGTGGTCGGGTTGACGGCGGTAACCGACCGGATATCTTCCAGCGGTTCGACCGACCGGGCCCAGTTCTCCCCTCCGTCTTCGGTCCGGTAGAAGAAATCCTTTCCGATCTCCGCATCGTATGCCCGCATTCCCCAGACTTCCGGGGCAAGCACGTGGATGTCGCGGGCAAAGCGGGTGTTCGCAGGGTAGGGAACGGAGGTCCAGGTGATGCCGCCGTCGGTGGTCCGCAGCAGCGAATCGGTCGGTTCGGAACGGTTGATTGCGGCGATCACACCGTAGGTCCCGTCATACATGTCGACGGCGACCAGACGGAGATCCCCGTAGGGGTTGAAACGCCGCCAGTTGGTTCCTCCGTCTTTGGTCATCAGCACATAGCTGAGCTTCTTCTGTGTCGTCCCTTCATAGAACGAGGTATCGCATATCGTCACGATGTGCCCGGCCGCGGCATAGGAGAGATCGACGGGACCATTTCCCCAGACCTGGTTGCCGGAGTTGTAGATCCGCTGCCATGTTCTCCCTCCGTCGGAACTGGTCTCTATAGCCGCCCCCGTTGCCAGAGCATAGCCTGCATCGGGAACGTAGTCGATGACTTTCGGTACGTCGATGCTGTTGATCGATGAAGTCTCCCAGGTGATCTCCCAGCGGCCGGTGGTCTGCGACGGAAGGATGGAAGGGATCAGGAACATGATGAGAATCGGCAATGCCCACGGAAGGTGACGACGGAACGAACGGATCATAACGATGATTGATGGTTGTGTGAATGATGTGATGGCTCGATTTCTATCGATATGAGATCGGTTGTGAGACAACCCTGTCCTGATTTTGTTACGGGATTGGTGGAAAAACGATACCGGGGAGATTTCTCTCCCGGAATTCGTTTTGTATGTTGATCTCATCATTTCTTGGCAACTTGCATCCGCCAGAGTTCCGGAATACAGTCATTGAGACTATGGCCGCTATGGGGGATAGAAGACAATGGAAGAGTGGGGATACTGACACATCTCCGGACTCGTCTGCAACGACGGGTGATCGGAACATCCGAGGAAGGGGTCAGGATGAAGAGACTGGCGGTATAGGCCGTCTGATGCCGGAGGTGCCGTTCGCCGGGTTGTCGTCACCCTGCCCGTTGTCGCAAAGAGTTGACATTGAAGGATCCTGACAGAAAAGACTATGCCGCAACTCATACCAACTCCGTCGGTGATCGAAGCCGCCGGGAACAAGCCGAAGGTCATTGAAGAATACGTCGGCCGGGTCAATTCCGGCCACGAGAACGTGAGCGTTGCCCGGATGAGATCGCCCGAGGGGTGGGCGGAGCCGGGACAGCGACCGGACTTCACCGAGGTGACGCTCGTGCTCCGGGGGATGCTCCGCGTGGAGCATGAATCGGGAGTCATCGAAGTCCGCGAAGGTCAGGCTGTGGTGACCAACCCCGGGGAATGGGTCCGCTACAGCACACCGGGACCGGATGGGGCGGAGTACATCGCCCTCTGCCTCCCGGCATTTTCTCCGGAGACGGTGCATCGGGATGAGTAAGGGAGCGGGCTCCACGCAACTGCAGCAGGTGGTCGGCCTGCCGGGGGCGGTCCTGCTGGGGCTCGGCTCGATGATCGGTACCGGACTCTTCATCAGTGTCGGAATTGGAGCGGAAGTTGCGGGGACGTGGGTGATTCCGGCAATTCTTCTGGCCGCTGCGGTGGCCGCATGCAACGGACTGAGCAGTGCGCAGCTTGCCGCAGCCCATCCGGTCAGCGGCGGGACCTATGAGTACGGCTATCGCTATCTGAACCCGAACCTCGGATTTATGGCGGGCTGGACGTTCCTGATCGCCAAGTCGGCCTCGGCGGCGACGGCCGCGCTCGGCTTTTCCTCCTATCTGCTGACGGCGCTCGGCGGAAGGGGCGGCTACCGGATCCCGCTTGCACTCGGCATTGTGATCCTCTTCACATTGATCGTCCTTGCCGGTCTCCGCCGAAGCAACCAGATGAACGGACTTCTCGTCGGCCTGACGCTGACGGCTCTTCTTCTGTTCGTTGTGCTCTGCTTCCCTGCGATCGATCCCGACTATCTTCCCTTTATCGGAACGGACGGCATGTCGTCGTTCTCCTTCGGAGATTTCTTTCAAGCCACAGCCCTGATGTTTGTGGCTTACACCGGCTACGGCCGGGTCGCCACGCTGGGAGAGGAAGTACGGGAGCCGCGCCGGACGATTCCGCGTGCAGTGATCGCGGTTGTCCTCGCGACGATGTTTCTCTACGTTGTGGTTGCAGTCGTTGCCGTCGGTGGAATCGGTGCGGAGGCGTTCGGCGGGGCGACGCGGAATGGAGGTGCGCCGCTCGACACGGTAGCGCGGCTGACCGGACGGAAAGGATTGGTTCCGGTCCTGACGGTCGGGGCGATCACGGAGATGCTGGGTGTCCTTCTCAACCTGATCCTCGGTCTCTCCCGCGTCCTGATGGCGATGGGAAGGCGGGGAGACATGCCCCCGGCCCTGGCCCGGCTGAACCCGGCGGGAACGACGCCGGTTGCTGCGGTGATCGTCGTCGGTCTGGTTATCGGCGGCCTGACGCTGATCGGTGATGTGAAGACGACCTGGTCCTTCAGCGCCTTTGCCGTCCTGATCTACTACGGGATCACCAACTTCGCGGCGTTGCGGCTTCCCCGAAGCGAACGTCTCTATCCGACCTGGGTTCCGGGTGCCGGGCTTCTCAGTTGTCTTGTCCTTGCCTTCTTTGTCGAGCCGATGATCTGGTTGACCGGACTGGCGGTGATCACGGTCGGACTGTTCTGGCAAAGCTTCTTTCAACGGAAGTCCCGAGGTTCCGGGAGATCGGCGTAGTACACATCCCGGACAAGAACTTCCGTGTTTGCGATTCCGTTCATCGGGTTCTCTGCAACGGTGTCGTTTTACCACGAAGGCACCAAGGGCACGAAGAATCACCACGGAATCCTTTCACTCCATTATCAGCATTTGAATGACTGCCCTCTGGTCCTTAAAGCTCTTCTTCTCAGCGATATGCTTGAAGAAGGACCGGGCACATTTCCATCCTTCCGCTCCATATTTCCTGCGACTCTATCTACGATTGCCCGCCTCCACCGTCTGCATCTCTTCCGGTCCCTTCAGCAGAAGGATCTCGCGGACGGAGACCGGTGCGTTGCTGAAGAGGGGAAGATCGGAGCCGATTTCCTGATCTCCCGCAATCGTTCTCCTCTCCTCTTCGGTCAGTCTCTCATAGAACGAATCGTCATATCCCAGCCGGATCAGGACCCGTCTCTCGGGAGAATCCAGTCCGGCAAGGTTCCCGCCGTTCCAGTCGGCGATCGTGCCGCCGTAATCCCAGTCGAAGCCGTAGAAGGTGATCGGCTTTCCGTTCATCGCCACAAGCGAGTCGAGCGATGTGCCGAGCGTGATGCCCGGAGCGACCCACCACATACTCCGATCGCCGCTGAGCGTGATCCGCTCCACTCCTCCCCTGTTCTGCGGATCGCTCCAGACGATCTCCAGGCGTCGCGTCGAATCGTCCGGGAAGAGAATGGTGGCCGGCGCCATTTCTCCCTCTCCCAGGTGCGTCTCCCCTTCGCTCAGATTTTCGGTACCGTACCGTTCCACCAGTTCGGCATGTGTCGTTCCGCTTCCGACCCGGCTCAGAGAATCGAACGCGGAAAGCCGCCACTCGTTCGGTCCGGAATCATTCGCTTCTTTCTTCTCCTCCGTCTGTGCGGTTGTATCGTGTCTCTCCCTTTCCTGTTCTCTTCCGGGATCATCCCGGTCGCAGCCGGGGAGGATCAGGAAGATGAGGAGTGCAAGTGTGCTGAAATCCTTTCTGTTCATACAATTGGCCTATACGAGAAATTCTTTTCGGTTCAATCATTGTACGGATCCATGATTCCCTGAGGAGAGTAGATTTTTTTTCTCCAGAACTGACCGGGGTTGATGCTCCCCTCGAATTCATTACTGTAGATAATACCACCGGATTCGTACTGTGCGAGAGCGTTTGTAGAATGGCTTTGTACGGTACTGTCGGGCACGTAGGTCAACTCTGCCCGAAGTCGGGTCCTGAACCCTCCTTCGTAGACCGGGATAGTGAAGCTCCAGTAGGAATCCGGAGGGAGGGACAGGGTATGATAACTGTTCCCGCACCAGCTGAAGGGGAGATGCTCGATATCCCGCCACTC